>NZ_LBFB01000075.1:0-670 GCF_013363285.1 Marinitoga sp. 1154
CTATATGTGAATATACATATTTGTGATCATATCCAAAAGGTAATGTTCCATGTTGTTGTTTGAATCTCATACCACATGTATTACTGAACCCTGGTTCGCAATAACAGTCTCTTCCCCAATCTCTAAAAGATTTTACGAGTCTTTCTAATTGTAGGTTGTTTGTCAGTATTGCTCCACCTTCACCCATTGTAATGTGATGTGCAGGATAAAAACTTACTGTTGCTATATCTCCAAAAGTTCCTACTAATTTTCCGTTATATGTTGAACCAACTGCATCACATATATCTTCTATTACCCATAAATTGTATTTTTTAGCTACTCTCATTACTTCATCTAAATTAAAAGGATTCCCTAATGTATGAGCTATCATTATAGCTTTTGTTTTTTCTGTAATAGCAGATTCTATTTCTTCTGCTTTTATGTTATATGTTGGTATATCAACATCTATAAAAACTGGTATTGCTCCATTTTGTATTATGGGATTTACTGTAGTTGGAAATCCAGCCGCTACTGTTATTACTTCATCGCCAGGCTTTATTCTTCTTTCTCCAAGTTTTTTTGATGTTAATGCAGATAATGCTAACAAGTTTGCGGAGGAGCCAGAATTTACCAACGTTACACTTTTTACTCCAAAAAATTTTGCAAATTCATATTCGAATTTTTCTGCAAA
>NZ_LBFB01000074.1:0-670 GCF_013363285.1 Marinitoga sp. 1154
CTATATGTGAATATACATATTTGTGATCATATCCAAAAGGTAATGTTCCATGTTGTTGTTTGAATCTCATACCACATGTATTACTGAACCCTGGTTCGCAATAACAGTCTCTTCCCCAATCTCTAAATGATTTTACCAGTCTTTCTAATTGTAGGTTGTTTGTCAGTATTGCTCCGCCTTCACCCATTGTGATGTGATGTGCAGGATAAAAACTTACTGTTGCTATATCTCCAAAAGTTCCTACTAATTTCCCATCATATGTTGAACCAAGTGCGTCACATGTATCTTCTATTACCCATAAATTATGTTTTTTAGCTACTCTCATTACTTCATCTAAATTAAAAGGATTCCCTAATGTATGAGCTATCATTATAGCTTTTGTTTTTTCTGTAATGGCTGATTCTATTTCTTCTGCTTTTATGTTATATGTTGGTATATCAACATCTATAAAAACTGGTATTGCTCCATTTTGTATTATGGGATTTACTGTAGTTGGAAATCCAGCTGCTACTGTTATAACTTCATCCCCGGGCTTTATTCTTTTTTCTCCAAGTTTTTTTGATGTTAATGCAGATAATGCTAACAAGTTTGCGGAGGAGCCAGAATTTACCAACGTTACACTTTTTACTCCAAAAAATTTTGCAAATTCATATTCGAATTTTTCTGCAAA
>NZ_LBFB01000076.1:0-630 GCF_013363285.1 Marinitoga sp. 1154
TATTATTTGAACCAAATAATATAGAATTTAATATATATGATGAAAACATAAAATTCTTATATATAAACGGAGTAATAGACAATTGTGAAGGCATATGCTGTGTAAAAGTGCCGTTGTATTACAAAGCATTATATGCAAGATTCAAACCACAAATCAATGGAGAAAAAATTATATGGCAACAATAAAAGATACAATAAAACCATATATAAAAGAAGATGGGAGCTTGGATTTAAACAAATTAATGAAAAGGTATATAAGATACATAAAAGAACGAGGAGCAGTAATGTTCAAAGGCAGGAACTATTACGAAGGAGTATATCAATACAATCTTGATCAATTTCTTGGATTATATGTAGAAGCGGCAGATGGGAAAGTATATCCTGAAACACAAATAGGCGGAGGAAGAATAGATTTATTGATAAATTTAAACAACAAAGAATATTTAATAGAAATAAAAGCAAACATAACAGGAAATGATTATGAAAAAAGTAAAAAACAAATAAAAGAATATATAAAAAGAAAAGGGTTAAAAGAGGGATGGTTAATAATATATTCAAATACAATAAAAGATTTTGAATATATATTAGAAGAAGAAAATGGAATAAAATTACACATTTGGTTTATAAAAAC
>NZ_LBFB01000077.1:0-585 GCF_013363285.1 Marinitoga sp. 1154
ATAAGACGAAATAAAATCATTGAAATTATCATTAAAAAGATAAAAAACGAAATCAGGAGTAAGATACTTTAAAGACCCATGAGGTCTAAGATGATTATAAAAATAAATATAGGACATGTAATAATTATAAACATCATCGATATCGTTAAAAGTAATATATTCAACAAATTCTCTTTGGACAGAAGAATGAAATGATTCAATAAAAGCTTGAGAATTAGGATTATTTTTGTACCCAAATTCATGGATAATATTAAATTCATTCATAAATATATCAGTAATGTTAGCTTTGAATTGAGGACCATTATCAGTTCTAATAATTAAATTTTGAGGGGTAGCATTTCTGTATTCAATAGCCTGTTTAACAGTATTGATAAAATCTTTAGCTTTGATTGAATTACCAATATAAACACCAACAATTGACCTATCAAAAGAATCAATAATACTTAGAATACCAACAAATCCATTAGTTTTAGTAAAAACAAATTTAATATCAGCTTCCCAATACTGATTAGGATCGGTAATATCATGATTTTTAGGTCTTTTTTTAGGATGTTTTGAATGACGATGATAATTTCGAGTTAAATT
>NZ_LBFB01000078.1:0-573 GCF_013363285.1 Marinitoga sp. 1154
CTCAAAAAACTTTTCAAATGTATTTATTATATAATTAATCATTTCATTTGTAATACCAGGATATACACCTATAAAAAATGTATTATTCATTATAATATCAGTATTTTTTAACTCATTATGAATTTTATATTTCACATCCTCATATGCTGGTTGCCTTGTTAAATTTCCACCAAACAACATTCTTGTCATTATTTTATTTTCTTCTAAATAAGTTACTATATCCCATCGTGAAAATTTGTCATTATCTTTTACAGTTATTGGAAACCCAAACCATGATGGATCGCTTTTTGGTGTTGGTTCTGGTAATATAAGATATTCTTCATATTTTTTAAGTCCTTCTTTTAATAATTTGAAATTTCGTTTTCTTTTTTCTATGAACTCTGGTAATTTTTTTAATTGTGCAACTCCTACCGCAGCTTGCATATCTGTTAATTTTAAATTATATCCTATATGTGAATATACATATTTGTGATCATATCCAAAAGGTAATGTTCCATGTTGTTGTTTGAATCTCATACCACATGTATTACTGAACCCTGGTTCGCAATAACAGTCTCTTCCCCAATCTCTAAA
>NZ_LBFB01000009.1:0-93124 GCF_013363285.1 Marinitoga sp. 1154
GGCACTTTTACACAGCATATGCCTTCACAATTGTCTATTACTCCGTTTATATATAAGAATTTTATGTTTTCATCATATATATTAAATTCTATATTATTTGGTTCAAATAATATTTTCATCATTAATTCTTTTTCTTTTTTTGCTTTGTTTATTATATTTGATATGTTTTTGTCTATATATACTCTCATATAATCATATAATGTTTTTTCAAAATGTTTTTCTGTTATTATTTTTTCTCCTTTTGCTTTTTTCATTACTAAGTCATATGCAAGTCCATTGGTTAATCCTGGTTGTCCTGCTGCGTTATGCCATATTAATTCTTTTACTTTTTCTTCGAATATTTGTCCTGTTTCTTTTTCGTGTTGATTTAGTAAATCATATACTTGTTCTTTTGTAAAGTACGGCACTTCTAAATGTTCTGCTATGTTGAATGGACTGGCATTGTCTTCTAATATTCCGCTTAAGTATCCTACGCTTATTAATATTACACTTCTGAGTTTGTATATTTCCCTATCATGATATATGCTTCGTATTACATGTAAAAATTCATTCATTATTTTTTCATCTAATTTTTCAAATTCGTCTATCATTAATACTACTTCTTTTCCTGTTGTTTCATTTAATCTCATCATAATTCTTCTTATATCATCCATTTCTTCCGGCTCTTCGATTTCTATATTTTCAGAATAAAGTGATTTTATCTTTATTTTGAAATCTCTTACAATTGTTTTTAAGAATGATGTTTTTGTTTTATCCCCATAACTTTCAAATGAAATAAATATTGTTAAATATTTATCTTTTATTTTTTCAACTATATCATTTAGCAGTGTTGTTTTTCCACTTTGTCTTGGTGCTGATACTGTAAAGTATCTCCAATTTTCTATATGATCAAGCGCTTCTTTCATTATATCTGGTCTTTCTATGTAATAACATGTCTTTTTATCAACGGGACCACTTGTGCAGAATCTTCTCATGATTCACCTCCGGTGTTACACGCCTACGGCGGGTTATAGGATAAAGATTAAAGATTTTAAAATTAAAACTTTTCAATATTTTCAAAGAAAATATTCACACTTACGGTGGGTAATAGGATTAAAAATTGGATTTTAATTAAAAAAAATTTTGAGATGTCGCTCTCCTTCGGTAAATATTAGGATAAAATCATTTTATTTTAAAAAATAAATTCTTAAAATATTTGCAAAGCAAATATTTTCGCCTACGGCGGGTTATAGGTTAAAGATTTAAGATCTTAAAATAAAAACATTTCAATATTTTCAAAGAAAATATTCACGCCTACGGGATAAACAATGGTGATTTTTTAATTATTGTCAGACAAAATTTAATAAGAAATTTTTAAGTTTTTCCATTTTTTCAAAATTCCAATATCCTTTTTTAGCTGCTAAACCAAGTGAATTAACGGGTTCTTTTTGCGAAGCCAGATAAGCAAGTGTTTTAGATTTTGAGAGATTTTTAAAGTTCGTTATTTCATTGTTATTTAAACATATAAAAAACTCTTCGAAACATTTTATTTCTTTTTGCTCTTTGATTGAAGATAAGCATAAATCTTCAAGCATCCCTGGACTTTTATGATCTGGCATTATGAATATTCCAATTTTTGGTTTTCCATTTGAAAATGAACCATCTTGATTAACCTGAAATCCAAGATTGGATAATATAGTTACAATACTTTTTAATGAATTGTGAAATGAGTTATCTGCATCTTTTACTATTCCCATGATTTTAATTTTTTCAAAATCTGGAAATTTGGTAATTAATTTCAGTTCTTTTTTAAAGTTTTCTTTTCCTTGAACTGTTAGTATTTGAATATTTGATATGTTTAAGTGTTTTAAGAAGGCTAATAAGAAATTTTCTTCATCTTTTCCTTCAACTAATAATAGTTTATCTGATTCTATTTTCTGATTCACTTATCTCAGCTCCCAATTATTCTGGAGTGATAGGTTTATCAAATCATTCTCATATTCTACGATTTTGAAATTTTCTTCGTTTTTATCAATTCTGTATAATTTTATGTCATTTTCGTTTTTTAAAGTTTTTGAGAATGCTTCCAGGCATTCCCATGAATGGGTTGTTGCAAACACCTGAACGTTGAATTTTTTTGATGCTTCGTTTATGCCAGACCATAATGACTTTAGGGATGAGTAATGTAAACCATTTTCTATTTCATCTATTATTACTATACCGTTTTTGTAATTATACATGGCAGTGAGGATTGATAGCAACTTTACTATTCCATCTCCCATCAGGTTTATTGGAAATAATTTAGGCAACCCTGTATCGCAGTATATTATTCCATCCCCTCCAATTTCAAGGTCTTTTATTGACGGATCTATTTTTTTCAGTATTTCTATTATATCTTTTTTCTTTTTTTCTATTATTATTTTCGAGAACATTTGAGGTAATCCAGGAGTATTTCTTGTTTGTGCATTTAAGAATATTCCGTGAAATTCTTCGTTGAATGTGTTCCCTTCTGTTTTTATTTCAAAATTATTCTCGTGGGTTATTAGATATGTTATTATTTCTTGTTGGTCATATTTTGATATGCTTTTTAAACCTTTTATTGTTTGGATTGGAGTATCCAATGATGGATTTTGATATGTAATATTTGTATTTTGATATGGAATTATTGTTATTTTTCTGGTTTTTGTTATTTTGTTTTTTAGTGTTGCCGTTAGTTCTATTTCTTTTTTTGTATCCATATTTTTAAAAAGCGATTGGATTATATATTCTATATTGGCAGGTGATACTATGAGCCCCCTAAAAGCATTTATGTTAAGATTTAATTGTATGTTTTTTGGTGATGTTAGTAAGAAAATTGATTCTAATATTGCTGTTTTTCCAGCATTATTTTTTCCGACGAAGAGGTTTAGTCTTTTTAGATTGTTGATAGTAAGTTGTTCAAAAAGTCGGAAGTTTTTTATTGTTACTGAAGTGAACATAAAAAACACCTCTTTTCGTACTTTGATATAAGCAATTTTGTATTTTTTCTAAGTTATTTAATAGTAAATTTAGTTCCTTCTGGTGCGTCTTTTAAAATTATTCCAATAGATTTGAATGTGTTACGGATGTAGTTACTGAGTTGGAACTTTTTTTATTTTACATAGTTTATATTATACTACCTTATTGATAAAGAATTAGGTATATTATTTTAGATTATCAATAATTGGAAGTATCTCTTTAATATTATGAACGATATAATCTGCATTTTTAACTTCTTCATCGCCAAAACCATAGGCACATCCTATAGAAATAAAACCATTCTCTTTTGCTGCTTCAATATCCTTGTGTCTATCACCAACCATTATAAAATTCTTATTACCATTTGAAATTAAGTTCAAAACATAATCTTTTTCTGCCCAATCATACATTTCAGCACAATGAGGAGAATCGATATATTTATTCAACCCTTTTTCAAGTAGGGCTGTCATATATTTTATATTACAATTAGAAAGGATGAATAATTTATGATTATCTTTTTTTAATGTTTCCAGAACCTCGAAAACACCATCGAAAAAAATGGTTTCTATATTTTCTTTTTTAATTATATCAATTTCATATAAATCGAGTAATCTAATAGCTTTATTTATAATATTTTTATCTTTAGTTTTTAAAAGTCCTTCAAAAATATCATCAATTGTATAACCAATATATTTTAATATTTCTTTTTTATTTATCTTATAGTTATAACCTAAATCTTTTAATACGTTTCTAATGGCAGGTAAGGCAATATTTTCAGTTTTTACGAGTGTTCCATCAAGATCAAAAACTATATTCATATTCTCCTCCTTATTTTTTGCTTCTGATAGTAATTTCAATTATTTGATTTCCCTGAATATAAATTGAAAGTCTATCTGAGTTTAGTGTTTTTTTAATTATATTTCCCGAAATTTTAATTATATTTAAAGATTGACCAGTTATATTTATTTTAGTTTTTTTATCTGAATTTATAGTTATCCTAAAAGTTCTTTCAGTGTATTTTTTGTTTCTAATGTCATTTAATATTTCAAGAGAAGCAGTTGAATTCCATGATTGCCCTAAATTTATATCAACATATTCATTTTCTTTAGTTTTTGGAAATTTTGAAGATTTATATATGTATTCATTATTATCTTTTTTTGTATACAAATAAACATTTCCCTGAATTAAAGGAATACCTAGGCCATTTTCCTTTGAATTTTTAAATTCTCTGACGATATCAATGTATCTGGATTCAAAAGAAGAAGAATAAAAATTCAGGTTTAAGTAATTAATATCTTCATAATTTTTTATAGTTCCTAACCTTTTGACTTTCGAAAAAACGCCGTCAAAAGAATTTATTTTTCCCAGATTAATAATTGCACTTTCACTTATTATTTCCGGAATATAACTTGAGGATTCAAGAGACAGAGATTTATACACTCTATTTTGTTGTTGCTGGGTGTTAAAGTTATCATCGATTAAAAAAACATTATAATTATTTTCTAAAGTTTTTAAAGATCCATTTATATTATATGTAACAAATAAATCACCATTGGATTTAAGACTATAAGATAAATTCCAACTTAATGGCCTGGAAATTAAAACGGAACCTTTAATATTTTTAGCATATAATTCTTTATTATTTAATAATAAGCTCAAATTATCTTTATCCGTTTTGCACCACAGGTTAATATATTCATTGAAAAAATATATAAAATTGGGATTTAAAGCATCTTTTAAAATTAATGGTTTGGTATTAAGAATGGAAATTCTACTTCCAATAGAATTTTTTAGATCCTCATTTGTTCCTATGATTTTAAATTTAATATTTTCAATATTTAAAGGTTCTATTTTATAAAATTCTGCATTTTCAACAAATATTACATTTTCTTTATCATCTAAAGGTATAGTTAATTCATCAGTCCATGGATATTCAAGATGCATTATACCAATATTTCTGAAAATATAGAAATTTTGAGAGAAACTCATAATAAATAATATCATAAAAGCAAAAATAAAAATTTTTTTCATACCATCCCTCCAGTTTTTATATTATTTCTTTGAAAGTTTATTTTTTTCTTCTAAATCTTTTTCAAGCAAATATCTTTCAAGAGCTTTTCTTGCAATTGGTGCAGCAACCTCAGAACCATAACCACCATTTTCAACAAAAGCAACAATAGATACTTCAGGATTATTTGCCGGCATAAATCCTGCAAACCATGAATGAGGAGATTTTCCACCAGTAACCTCTGCAGTTCCAGTTTTTCCTGCCACCAAACCGTTAAAATCCTTAAAAACATGGTATGCAGTTCCACCATTAGAGCTATTACCGGGAAATGTAGTAACTTCAATAAGTCCTTTTAAAATATTAAAATAATAAACTGGGTTAATGTTGTATGTAAAATTTAGTTTTTTTTCATAAACAACCGGTTTTTCATATATGTTTTTTACATATTTATTTAGAACATGAAATTTATAATATTTTCCTTTAGTTGAAAGAATATTGTATAAACGCAAAATTCCAATAGGTGTGAATTGCATATATCCCTGTCCAATTGAAGTTAAAATTGTCTCACCTATAAACCAATTCTTTCCAAATGTCTCTTTTTTCCATACTCTATCTGGAAAAACAGAATTAATTTCTCCAGTTAAATCTATTCCTGTTTTATCATTTAATCTAAATAATTTAGCATAAGAACTCATTGTATCTATTCCAAGATTTAGTCCAAGGTTATAGTAATATAAATTACACGAAACTCTTAATGATTTTACAAGATCAGTAACACCATGACCAAAAATATTCCAATCGTAATACTCAGCAATAACATTACCCTGAGAATTTTTCAATTCAAATTTACCATCACAAACAATAGTTGACTCCGGAGAAATACCTTCCTCAAGTCCAATTAAAGCAAAAAACGGTTTTATTACAGATCCAGGCGCATATACAGAAGAAATAGCTCTATTAATCAATGGCTGTTTTGTATCATAAATAATCTTTTTCCACTCCTGAATTGATAAACCACTTGAAAACAAATTTGGTTCAACAGATGGATAACTAACAAGAGCTAAAATACTTCCATCATTGGGATTTGACATTATTACGGCTCCAGGTTTTTTATACTTTTCCATTTCATCGTATATATATTTTTGTAAATTATAATCAATAGTAAGATATAAATCCTTTCCTTTTATTGGATCAACCGTTTCTAAAATTTTATCTATTCTTCCTCCAGGTGTAATTTTTACAATTTGATATCCAGGTTTTCCTTCAAGTATATTATTATAAAGTTTTTCAACACCATATAAAGGAACACCTTCAGAATTAACATACCCGATTATAGGATATATTGTATTATCTTTATACTTTCTTATATATTTTTCAGAAACTCTTATTCCTTTAATATTAGAAATTTGTTTTATATTAGCTGGAGTTAGTTTTATATTTAGTTTTTTTTGAAATATTAGTTTGTCAATATATGTTTCTGGTGAATCTGTAATAGTTGAAAAAACATTTTTTAATAATTGTATATCTTTTTCAGAAAAAGATTCATTAAAATTTTCAATAACATATATTTTTTCATTCCAGGCCAATAAAATACCATTTTTATCGTATATATTACCTCTGATAGGGTTTAAAGTTATAATTTTTGTACTTAGTTCTTCAACCTCTTTTTTATATTTTGAATTATGAAAAATTTGTATATACATAGCTCTTGAAATCAAAATAAAAAAAGATAAAAATATTATGGTAACAAATAATTTAAAGCGTGATTCGTTCATTTTTCCCCACCCTTCCAACAATGACAAAATGGGTAATAGAAAGAAGAATATATGATATTAACAAAACATAATAATTCTTATTGATAAAAACTAAAAAAAATAGTGGAATAAAAGTGCTGAAAAGACTTCTTAGATAGCTCTTTTCTAAAAACTCAAATATATGAAAAGAAAAAATTGTTAGAATAAAAAATACAATGGTCATTAATCCAATATCATATTTCGATGAAAAATATAAAATAGAATATAACAGAGTAAAAAAATACATTTTTTCTTTAAGTAAATACTGAACTACAAGAAAAACAATAGGAAAAACAAAAAATAGGATATCCCCCATCCATCTATCCCATGATGACGCAATTAAAGTCATAATGATAATATAAATATAATTCATTATCTCACCCCAAATTCGCTAAAAAACACGACAATAGAATTAATTTTATCGGGCTTTAAATAGTAAATAGTGTTGGATTTTTTATATACAACGCCTTTTAAAATCAAATTTTTATTAAACCAATTTGAATTGGAAATTAAAATAGAAACATTCTCTTTATTTTTAAATAATTCCATCCCTTCAGGAATATTAATTATAATATTTCCATTTCCGCTTTCTTTTATTAATAATTCTGTATTTTTATAAACTCCAAAAATTTCATGATTTCCCCAACCAAATTTTTGTATAATTTTCTCTTTTTTAAATGTATCATAAACAAATCCAAGAAGAATACCATCCTTTGTAAAGACTATCTCGCCCTTTTTAACTTTTTCATCGCTTTTTATATAATAATATTTTCCATCTTCATTTATGAAAATTCCAGGAATTAATTCAATGGATACTTCAAACTCCATATTTTTTATATATATAGATTTACTGTTTTTTGAAATAGCATTTTCCAGAGTTTTTAAATAATCTGCATTTTTTGTTAATAATAAATAATTATTTCTAATCTCAAAAAAAACAATATCCAGAGGATGATTTGCTCTGGATATAATGTGATTAATATCAGGATAAAGCGTAGAAATTATAGAAATGAATAAAAGTATAATGGTATAAGATATAAATTTTCTAAACATATTATTTTTGTAATTTCGATAAATTTTCCAGTATTTTTACTTTGTCTAATACCATACCAGCACCTCTAGCAACAGCTGTTAAAGGGTCTTCTGCAACAATAACCTTGATTTTTGTTTCATATTCAATTAATTCTTTCAACCCTTTTAATAAAGCACCTCCACCGGACAAATAAATCCCTTTCATTACAATATCCGTTAATAGTTCTGGGGGAGTTTCTTCAACTGTTAATTTAATCTGTTCAACAATCTTAAAAACAGGATTATCAATTGCTTCTCTTATTTCATATCCTTTTAATATAATATTTCTTGGAAGACCTGATAAAATATCCCGACCTATAATTTCAATTTCTTCATTATCGTATTCTTCATTTGGCCAGGTATTTCCGATTCTTTTTTTAATTCTTTCAGCTGTTCTTTCACCAATTAAAAGACCAGTTTTATCTTTTACATAACTTATTATAGCTTCATCGAGTTCATCGCCTGCAATTCTAATTGATTTTGAAAGAACAATATTCCCTAGCGAAATTACGGCAATTTCTGTTGTGCCGCCACCAATATCCACAACCATACTTCCTGAAGGTTCTTCAACATTCAATCCAACTCCAATAGCTGTTGCCATGGATTCTTCAATTAAAAATGCTTTTCCAGCCCCGGCATCTAAAGTAGCTTTATGTAAAGCATTTCTTTCCACTTCTGTAGCATCAGTTGGGACGCCTACAACAACAGTTGGTTTAAGAAAAGTAAAAGAGCCAACAGAAGAACTTATAAAATATTTCAACATGGCTAAAGCTGTATTATAATCAGCAATAACACCATCTTTTAATGGCCTCACGGCTATAATATTTGCAGGAGTTTTTCCTATCATTCTTTTAGCCTCTTTACCAACTGTTAAAATTTCTTTTGTATCTTTTTCAATGGCAATAACAGACGGCTCATTAACAACAATACCTTTTCCTTTTACATATACCAGAGTATTAGCAGTTCCTAAATCTATTCCTATATTTGATCTCATCTTTAAATCCTCCTGAAAAATTTTGTTTTAAAAATTATATCACATAATGTTTAATAAACAAAGAATATAAGGTATTATTTAGTCATCATAGTATTATTTAGCATGTCTAAAAAGTCTCAAATGAAATGAAGGCTCGAAGATTGCCTTTACACGCTACCGCGGGTAATGGTTTAAATATTTTTGATTTTAATTAAAAAAACTTTTGAGCTATCGCTCTCCTTTTCCCTTAGATTTTTTATACCTAAAAAATCTAAGCGTAAATGAAAGCCGTCAAAAAAACAGGATGTTTTTTTGAGTGAAGCTTTTTCATGGATGAAAAATCTGAGCGACGGCTGAGAATGAATAATTTTAAGGATAAGCAATCAAGCTGCCTGAGTGAATTTGGCTTTTTTGACAACCTTTATTATTTTATGATTCTATAATTACCATGGCAAAAAGCAATAGCAAGTGCATCGGCTGCATCATCGGGAGTGGGATTTTTCTTCAAATTAAAAACAACCTTTAACATTCTTTGAATTTGTCCTTTTTCTGCACGACCATATCCGGTAATAGCTTGTTTTACTTGATACGGAGTATACTCAAAAATAGGTATATTATTTTTTTGTAAAGTTAGCAAAATAACTCCACGAGCCTCCCCGACCTGAATGGCTGTTTTTACATTTTTGAAAAAAAACAGACTTTCAACAGCTGATTCGTCCGGATTGTATTTTAATATTAAATCATTTATTCCATCAAATATTTCCAACAATCTGGAATTTAAATCGGATTTTTTATTTGTTTCAATTACCCCAAAATCAACTAATTTAAAATTATTTCCATCTTTATCGATAATCCCAAATCCGATCCGTCCATATCCAGGATCTATTCCTAAAATTCTCATATTCCACCTCCAGGAGAATTATATCATAAAATGCGAGTTTTCATTTCATTTGAACATTTTGATACACTCTATCTGGATTTATAAATTTTTATGTTATAATTATATTAAAAGTATGTAGTCTGTAAAAAAACTATGCCGGAGGGGAAAATGAAAAAAAATCTTATTGTATTTGTATTTACAATTTTAATATTAATAATACATGGAATTTCAAATACAATCTGGGAAGCAATCCCGTCTAATTTTGAAGTTATCCAGTATAACAAAAGAATAACATTATCCTGGAATATAAACAGAAAAGTAAGTTTTTATAAAATATATTTTGGAAAAGACTACAAAAATTTAACTTTGATATACAGTGGAGAAAACACAAAATATATATTGGAAGATTTAATACCCAATCAAAATTATTACTGGAAAATAAAGGCTTATGCTGTTGATGGAATTATAGAATCGGATATATATAAGTTTTATCTGCAATTACAGCCACCTAAAATATATGATGTATATCCTAATTTCAATCATAAACTGAATTTTGAAAGTATAACCTTTAAATGGAAAATAAATTATTCTGTTAATTATACTATGAATTTTATATTATATCAGGGAAAAACAAAAATTATAGAAAAAACTCTATTTAATAACAATTATACCGTAACTTTAAAACCAGGTCTGAATTATAAATGGTATATTATTTTAAAAGATGAATTTAAAAATAAATATATATTTGGGCCATATATCTTCACTACAAAATATATAGAATTTCTAACAACAATAAAAAATGAAATATTCAATGTAAAAATATATGGAGAATATATAGAAAAAAATAGAATTTATGCATCTGATATAAATATAAAAAATATAAAAGAATTTAAAAACTTTATTATTGCGAGCATACAAAAAGGCATTGAAATAATACATAAAAGCGGAAAAAAAACATCCGAAATAGCTTTAGAAAATATAAAAGACTTTTTTGTAAAAGAAGCAAATAAAAGTGTATTATTATATATAGTAAATGGTGAATATTTAAAAGTTTATGATATAACCAATCCATACTATCCTTTCATGGTAAAAAAAATAAAAGGAAACTTTATATCCATCACATTAAACGAAGAAAAAATAGTTCTTATAACCCCGGAAAAGGTATTATTAATGAATAAATATTATAAAATATATTTTCAAAAGCAAATAGAAAAATTGCGAAAAATAATATATAATGATAATAAAACACTTATTATCTTATCTGCAGATAAACTAATAAAATTTAATTATAAAAATAATATATTATATTTTGATAGAGAATTGAATTTTTCTGGAGTAATTGATTACAGCGTATATGAAAAGAAAATCGCTTTTTTGACTATAAATAATGAAATATATATATATGATATAGATTTTCACTTGATTAATTATAGATATTTTACAGAAAAAATAGAAAAAATAAAACTTTATGTAGATTATATTTATAAAATATCCGAAGAATTAAAAATTATAGATATGAAGGAGTGATTAATTTGATTGCTGTAATAGGAGGGGGAATTGTAGGCACGCTTATAGCCAGAGAATTGAATAAATATGTAGAAGACGTATGGCTTTTCGAGGCAAAAACGAATTTTGGAATGGGTGTAACAAAATCCAATTCTGCAATATTACATGGGGGATATGATGATCCACCAGGAAGCTTGAGAGCTCAATTATGTTACAAAGGAAATCAATTATATACTCAATTACAGAAAGATTTGAAGTTTGATTTGAAAAGAGTAGGTTCTCATGTTGTTGCCATTGAAGATGAAGAAACAAAATATATATACAGCCTCCTTAAAAAGGCGGAAAAAAATGGTGTAAAAGAGATTCGAATTATTGAGAAATTGGAATTACTAGAAATGGAAAAAAACATAAATCCTAAAGCAAAAAGATCGTTGTTTTGCGAAATAGCAGGTATTTTTGATCCATGGATAGTAGCAATACAAGCAGCTAAATCTGTAAGGGTTAATGGTGGAAGAACTTTAATAAAAAAGCGATTGGTAGAAATTGAAAAGAAAAATGGTAAGTTTTTATTGAAATTTCAGGATAAATCAGAATATTTTGCAGATTTAGTTATAAATGCAGCAGGATTATATGCTGATGAAATAGCTAAAATGTTTGGTGATGAAGTTCCTGAAATATTTCCAGTAAAAGGTGAATATTTTTTACTATCAAAAGACTATCAATATGTTAATTCTGTAATATTTCCTGTCCCAACTGGAATTTCAAAAGGGTGTCTTGTATTGCCAACAGTTGATGGTGGATATCTGATAGGTCCTAATGCAAATAGAGTAGTATCGAAAAACGATACCGCTACAACGAAAAATGGATTAAATGAAATAAGAGAAAAAGGAATGAAATTAGTACCTAATCTTAATTTTAGGAGACATCTTGTAAAAACATTTGCAGGATTAAGGCCTGAAACAGATAAAAAAGATTTTTATATTAATGTTGGAAAAAGTGGAGCTATACATGTTGCAGGAATAAGATCGCCGGGTTTAACTGCTGCGCCAGCAATAGCTGAATATGTAGTTGAATATTTAATACAGGAAAAAATTGGCTTGAATTTGTATAAAAGGGAAAATTATATATCAAAAATTGAAAGAACACCGCATTTGGTTCATATTGAAAGGGAAAAATGGAATGAGATAATACAACAAAATCCTGATGCAGGAGAAATGGTGTGTCATTGTAATAAGGTTACAAAAAAAGAAATAATAGATGCGATAAATCAGGGCGCAAGGACACTGGATGATATAAAATTCATGACAAGAGCGTCATTTGGGGAATGTCAAGGAGGTTTTTGTACAGCAAAGATTTTAAAGATACTGGCAGAATATACTGACAGGGATCCAAGAGAAATAACTCAAAATGAAGATGGAACATGGATTGTGAATGCGAAGGTGAGAATATGAAATATAAAACAGATGTAGTTGTAATTGGTGGTGGTGCTGCTGGAATGGCAGCAGCATATAGAGCTAAAAAAGAAGGGGTAAACGTTATATTATTGGAAAGAGATGAAGACACTGGTGGTGTTTTAAACCAGTGTATACACAACGGTTTTGGTCTTCAATATTTTAAACGTGATTTAACAGGTCCTGAATTCAAAGAACTTGCAAAAGAAAAGCTTGAAGATATAGAAATATTATATGGTACTTATGTATTGGAAGTAAAAAAAGACAAAAAAATAATTTTTGTGGATAGAAGGGGAATACATGAAATTGAAATGAAAGCTTTGGTTATGGCAACTGGAGCAAGAGAAAGACATTTTAATTCATTACCTGTTCCTGGAAAAAGAATAACTGGTGTATTTACAGCAGGACTTGCACAGCGATTTATAAATCTTGAAAACTTAAAACCAGGTAGTAAAGCTGTAATTCTGGGTTCTGGAGATATTGGATTGATAATGGCAAGAAGATTAACCTTAGAAGGTATAAAAGTAGAAGCTGTTCTAGAAATTATGCCATATCCAGGTGGATTAGAGAGAAATATTCAACAATGTTTGACTGATTTCAACATACCATTATATTTATCTCATACTGTAACAGCTATTGAAGGAGATAGAAGACTGGAAAGAGTAATAGCTGCACAAGTTGATTATAAATGGGATCCAATACCAGGTACAGAAAAAGAGTTTGAAGTTGATACATTAATAACATCTGTAGGACTTATTCCGCAAACAAAACCTGTAGATTTTGTTGAAGCTGATCCAGGATTTCTTGTTTCAAATACAAATCAAACAAGTGAAGAATGGATATTTGCAGCTGGTAATTGTACTGTAATATTTGACCTGGTTGATTATGTTGCAAAAGAAGGAGAAAAAGCTGGGAAATATGCAGCATTATATGCAAAGGGAGAATATAAAAAGGGGAAAAAAGTTAAAGTAAGAAAAGGTGAAAATATAGGAATTATTCATCCGTTATATATTGATCCAACCCAGGAATCTACTTTATATATAAGAGTATCAAAGGTTTTTGATAGAGCCAGTATAAAGGTAGAGCCGCTTGGAATAGAAGTAATAGAAAATGAAGCAAGACCTCCCGAAATGGTTGTAATAAAGATAAAACCATTTGATGAAAATATAAATGAAATAGAGGTGATGGCAGATGAGCTCATCTCAAAACTTGGTTAAAGAACTTACATGTGTAAGATGTCCATTAAGTTGTAAAGTTAAAATCGAATACACAAAAGAGCTAAAAGTATTGGAAGTTTCTGGAAATAAATGCCCACGAGGTAGAGAGTATGCTATTCAGGAAATAAGTGATCCACATAGAATTTTAGTAACAAGTGTAAAAGTAAAAAATGGGAAATATTTGCTGGCCTCTGTAAAAACATCTGAAGCCATACCATTGAGATTATTTAATGAAGCTATGAAAATAATAGAAAAATTAGAAGTTGAAGCTCCTGTTAAAAAAGGCGATATTATAATAAATAATTTTTTAAATACTAAGGCTAACCTTATTATTACCCGAAGTGTTGAAAGGTTGTGAAAAATGGCATCAAAAGATATAATCCCAAAAAATATGGTGATTGAAACATATTCCAAAATTTCCGACCTTGTAATGGAATTGAGTTCTTTAAACAACTTATCTCAGCTTGAAAAATCTATACATTCTATAGTAAATAGAGTTGTACCCATAAATGAAGAATTTTTTTTAAAACCACATAAGAGTGATTATATTGAGATTAATGAAAAAGAAATATCAGATGAAATTAAAGATTTAGCTGTTTGGGCAGCTAAATCTTTAAAAATTTCTATTTTCACATTAGAAAATGGAGAAAATGCATTGATATTACCTTTTTCAAAATCTCAAAGGTTGTTGTTATTATATATATGTAAAACAGATGTTGAGGAAATATCAAATGAAATAATGCTCTTTTTAAATATTATGAGTTTTTTAACAGCGACAATTATTGAAAATCTTGAATTATATGAAGAAATTCTAAAAACCAATGAAGAGGTGGAAAAGAATAGAGATTTTTTAAATCAAATCTTAAATTCTATGATTAGTGGATTGGCAGTATTCAATCACGAATATAAAAAGATTTTTACCAATTCAAATTTTGAGAATTTTGAAAAAGAATATGGAGAAGAATTAATAAAATTTATAAAAAATGAATTGATAAATTTAGAAATTGCGGGAGAAAAGATTACAAAAGAATTTGAATTTAAAGAGCATTTTTTATCACTTGATTTTTTAAAAACTAATAATGAAAATTATCTGGTCATTATTTCTGATATTACTGGCACCAAGGAATTAGAACGATTAAAAAGATTAGATCAGATGAAAACAGAATTTTTATCAACTGTATCTCATGAATTGAGAACACCTCTTGCTGCAATAAAAGCTTATTCTGAATCAATTGTTGATAGTCTGGAAATACTTGATATGGAAACGCTTAAAGATTTTATGGAAACAATATTAAATGAAGCAGACCATCTTCAAAATTTACTTGATGAAATACTTGATTTTTCAAGGTTAGAAATGAAGACAATAAATATAAAAAAAGAAGAATTTTCCATAAATGATTTAATTGAAGAGATATATTTGTCGAATAAAAATAAAGCTGAAATAAATGGAGTAAAAATGTATAGAGTTTTACCAAAAGAAAAGATAATTGTAAACTTAGATAGAACAAGATTAAAACAAATTCTGTCTAATTTAATAGATAATGCGATAAAGTATTCTGATAAGAGAAAAGATATGAGATTTATAAAAATAACGGTAAAAGATGAAAAAGATAAAGTATTGATATTGGTAGAAGATAATGGTATAGGTATAGCTAAAGAGCATCATGATAAAATATTTGAAAAATTCTATAGAGTTGATTCATCATTAACCTATGAAATTTCTGGAACAGGAATAGGCTTATCTGTTGTTAAAGAATTAGTTGAAATTCAGGGCGGAAAAATATGGTTGAAAAGTGTTGAAGGTAAAGGAACAAGGTTTTATATAGAGTTTAAAAAAGGATAGTGATAATTATGGCACCAACAATGAAAGAAGTAATAAAAAAAATCTCTGAATTACCAACGCCAGATTTTATATTAAAACGAATAATGGATATAGCTTCAAATCCCTCGTCAAATACCAAAGAACTTGAGGGTGCGGTTTTACAATCGCCACCATTGGTAGCAAAAATATTGAAATTAAGCAATTCAGCATATTATGCATTACCAAGAAAAATAACAAAAGTATCACAGGCAATAAATATATTGGGTTTTAAAACAGTTAGAAATTTAGCTTTAGGGATATTTGTTGCAGATTCTTTTTTCAGAAGAGAGTTTGATTTTCTTGACTCAAAAAAATTCTGGCAACATAGTATAGCTGTTGCCATAGCATCTGAACAACTTGCACAGATAATAAATTATCCAGACAAAGAAGAGATTTTTTTAAGCGGGATGTTACATGACCTTGGTAAAATGGTAATGGGCATAATAACACCTGAGACGGTGGAGATGATATTAAATGTTGCAGAGTATAAGAAAGTTTCATTTTCAAAAGCAGAAGATATGTTAAATGTAATGACACATCAAACGCTTGGCAAAATATTATTTGAAAATTGGAATTTGGCTGAAAATGTAATATATACAGCAGAATTTCATGATATACCTGAAAAACTCCAGATAGACACATTTTCAATGAATGTATATATAGTACATCTTGCAAATATGGCTGTAAATTCCATATATTATGGATATTCTGGATGTTATGATATCCCTGTCCCATCAGATGTTGTATGGAACAAATTTGATATGACATCAAAGAAATTTTTGAATTATTTAAATAATTTAGAAAAAAAATTAAGCGAATCAAATGATTTTATAAATCTTGATGCATTTATAGAAGATTCAGAAGAAGATTCGGAGGAGGAGAAAGATGGCTAAAGAATTTAGAAAAGAAATGATTGAATCAGAAATATTAAAATTAATAAACATGAATATAAATAATTTGAGAGATCCAAAGTTACAGGGTAAAATAATATCAATAACAAGGGTAGAATTGTCACGTGATAAATCATTTGCAGACATATATGTTTCAGTATTAAATGGAGAAATTGATGAAATAATAAATGTATTAACAAAAGCAAAGGGTTTTTTCAGAAATCTAATAGCTAAAAATATAAGAATGTATAAAGTTCCAGAAATAAGATTTCATAAAGACAAAGGATTGGAGGAAAGTATAAAAATACATAAGCTTTTAAATGAAATATCTAAAAAAACGGATAAAGGTGAAAATAATGAATGATGGTTTTTTGTTGGTAGATAAACCTGCAGGTATTACCTCGCATGATGTTGTAGATATAATAAGAAAACGTTTCTTTACAAAAAAAGTAGGACATTCTGGAACACTTGATCCTTTCGCCACGGGATTGCTGATTTTGGGAATTAATAAAGGAACAAAATTATTGGAATACCTTCAGCATCAAAACAAAAAATATTATGTAAAAGCAAAATTAGGAATAATCACTGATACATATGATATAACGGGTGAAATAAAAGAAAAATATAATCTTGAGAAAATACATATAGAAAGATTAAGAGAAATTATATTATCCTTTAAAGGAAAATATATGCAGGTTCCACCTATGTATTCAGCAAGGAAATACAATGGAAAAAAATTATATGAACTTGCACGTGAAGGGAAAATAATCAAAATGCCGCCAAAAGAAGTAGAAATTTACAGTATAGAAAACATCAAAATTTCTGAAAATGGGACATTTGAATTTGAATGTGAGGTATCATCTGGAACATATATAAGATCATTAATAATGGATATAGGATATAAATCTGGAATAGGCGCTGTAACTATGGAGCTGAGAAGATTAAAAATAGGTAAATTCAAAGTAGAAGATAGCATAAAACTTGATGATATTTCAGATATAAATCCTCTTTTTGAAATGCTTTCATTTCCATCTGTACTATTAAATGAAAAGGGAATTCAAAGGGCATTAAACGGTAATCATATATTTTTAGAACATGTTGAAAAATATGAAGAATTTAAAAAAGGAGAATTTATTTCGCTGATAGATAAAGAAAAAAATTTAATAGCAGTAGCAATTGCTGAAAGAAATTCAAAATTTTTAAATACTCTGGAAAAACATGGCAAAAATGAGCGTGTATTTAAAATAAAAAAAGTATTATATCATAATTTAAAAAGCGGGTGATAAGATGGAGGGTAATCATCCTTATGTGAAATGGGCGATAGAGTGTATAGAAAATTTTGTTAAACATGGACAAAAAATAGAATTAAAAGAAGATTTACCAGAAGAATTGCTTACAAGAAAAGCTGCGTGTTTTGTTACATTGCATAAATTAAATGGAGAATTACGTGGTTGTATAGGAACAATAGAACCGGTATATGAAAACCTGGCGATAGAAATAAGAGAAAATGGAATAGCTGCAGCTACACGGGATTATAGATTTTCACCTGTAACAGTGGAGGAATTAAATAGTCTCATGATAAATGTTGATGTATTAAGTGAGCCAGAATATGTAGAATCAATAGATGAATTAGATCCAGAAATTTACGGAATAATTGTTGTTAGTGGTTGGAAGAAAGGAGTATTACTTCCGGCTATAGATGGTGTTGATACTGTTGAAGAACAATTAAGAATAGCAAAATTAAAAGCTGGAATATACTCAAAACCATATGATATATATAAATTTACAGTAGAAAGATACTTTTAGCAGGCAGCGCAGAGCGGCAGCAAGCCCACCGCAGAGCGAAAGCGAGCCCACCGCAGGTGTGTAATGTTCAGGTGAAAGCATGAAAAAAAATCCTATTAAAAAAGCTCAGTTTTATGAAAAATATAAAAATAATATGGTAAAATGTTCGTTATGTCCTCATAATTGTATAATAAAAGAAAATTCTACAGGCATTTGTGGAGTGAGAAAAAATATTGGTGGAGTCTTATATACATTAAATTATGGAGAGATAACAGCATTAAATATTGATCCAATAGAAAAAAAACCATTATTTCATTATTATCCAGGAAAAAAAATATTTTCCATAGGTACATGGGGTTGTAACTTTAAATGTGCATTCTGTCAAAATTTTGAAATTTCACAAATACATCCATATAGTATATATAAAATATCACCCGAAGAATTGGTAGATATAGTTGTGAAAAAAAATATGGATATGGTTGCATTTACATATTCAGAGCCCATTGTATGGTATGAGTATGTATATGATACAGCTAAAAAATTAAAAGAAAATAATATCAAAACAATTCTCATAACAAATGGATATATAAACAGAGAACCTTTATTAAAATTATTGCATTATATAGATGCAGTAAATATAGATTTGAAAGGTTTTAATGATGAGTTTTATAAAAAAGTAATTGGTGGAGAAAAAGAACCGGTAATGGAAAATATAAAAATACTAATAAAAAACAAAATACATACAGAAGTGACAACATTAGTTGTAACTGAAGGTAATGATAATAAAATAGAATTGGAAGATTTATTTAAATGGTTAGGTGAAACATCAAAAGATATACCACTACATTTAAGCAGATATTATTCTGTATACAAATATAATAAACCTCCTACTGATATTATTTTTTTAAAGGAATTATATCAGATAGCAAAAAAATACCTAAATTATGTTTATTTAGGTAATGTTTGGGATAAAAGCTACGAATCCACATATTGTCCCAAATGTGGAAGTTTAATAATAAAAAGAGAAGGATATAATATAAAAATACAGAATATAGATGACAAAGGAAGGTGCAAACATTGCTTAAAAGAAATACCGATATTTTTTTAAAAAACAAAAGCATGTTATACTTTTCAATATTGATTATAGCTATAGTATTAACCATATTTTTTATATTTCATAAACCTTTGCCAGAATACTACGAAAAAAAGGATTTTGCATTAGGGACATGGGTTAATGTTGTAGTTGCAAGCAGTAAAATAGATTCCGAAAGATTAGCAGATATAGCATTTGACGAGATGAAGCGAATAGAAAGGAAATTCAGCAAAAATATTGAAGGTAGTGTAATTTTCAAATTAAATAAAGAAAGAAGTATTGTTGCAGATAAAGAGACATTGTTTTTAATTAAAGCTGCGATAAATTATGCGGATTTAACAGGAAGTGCCTTTGATCCAACAGTTGGTGCAATAATAAAATTATGGGGATTTGATGATATAAATAAAGAAAAAAGGGTTCCTACACAGGATGAAATAAATAATGTTCTTGATGGAGTGAGCTATAAATTTATTAAAATAGAGGGAAACAAAATAACTTTATTAAATGGAAAAACTCAAATCGATTTAGGTGGTATTGCTAAAGGATATGCAGTTGATATGGCAATTAGAAAAATCAAAGATCTTGATAAAAATGCAACAGGGTTTATAGATGCCGGTGGAGATATAGGGATAATAGGTCCTAAATTTGGAAGATTTGCGTGGTCTATAGGAATAAGGGATCCAGATAAAGGACCTTATGATATAAAAGAGAAGGTATATTTAAAAGAAGGAGCAATAGTAACTTCTGGAAATTATGAAAGATTTTTTATAAAAGATGGAGTAAGGTATCATCATTTAATAGACCCGAAGACTGGGTATCCTGTTAACTATTATAAAAGTGTTACTATAATCTCTGATAATGCAATGAAAGCCGATGCAATGGCAACAGCTATATTTATACTTGGTGACAAACTAATAGGACTAAATTCAATGACCAGGTATGGAATACAAATTTACGGCATTACATCTGATGATAAAATCATTAAAACAACAGGATTTGAATATTATCTAAAAGAAGAAAAATAAAATTGGAGAGAAAAAAATGAAAAAAGATATAATATTTGTTTTAATTATATTAATAATAGTTTCTGGAATTATGATCTTGCAAAATATGTTAAAAAATGATTTGAAAGGTGCAGAAGTTTATTTAGAAGGAAAAGAATTATTTAAAATAACAAAACCAGGAACATATGCTGTTTATGATGACAAAGGAGATTATAAATTGAAAGTAGTTTATAACGGTGAGAAAGTAAGGGTTATAGAATCTGATTGTCCATTAAAACTATGTGAATATACTGGTTGGGTGGATAATGCATCACAGGAAATTATATGTCTTCCTAACAAAGTTGTTGTAAAACCAATTGGAAAAGAAAAAAATACAGGAGTTGATATAATTTCATGGTAAAAAACAACCTTCCGAGATTAGCAATATTAACCGCATTATCTTCAGCCGTTTATTATATAGAAACTCTTGTTCCTTTTCCGATACCTTTACCAGGAGCACGATGGGGATTTTCGAATTTTGCAATATTATATTCTTTGAATTATGATGGAATATTGATAAATGGTCTTTATATAGCTATTTTTAAAAATATTTTGGGAGCATTACTCTCAGGTAAATTCTTAAGTCCAACATTTTTTATGGGAATATCCGGAAGTTTGGTTGCAACATTAATTATGTATATTGCAATAAAAACGAAAATATTTGGTATAATAGGAATCAGTGAATCAGGAGCGATATTCAATAATTTAACCCAGGTTACAATAGGCTGGTTATTCATTGTAAAATCAATAGGAATATTCTGGTATCTTCCTCAAATGATATTATTTGGAACATTTTCAGCAATGGCAAATGCTTTTGTTGTAAAATCTGCATTCAGGAGTGTAAACAAATGAAAATAGTATTGGGTTCATCATCACCAAGAAGAAAAGAAATATTGTCAAAATTGGGATTATCATTTGAAATAAGAATATCGAATATAGAAGAATACAGTGACAGAGATAATCCAATTGAATATGTTAAAGAATTAAGCCTTAAAAAATCGAAAGATATAAAAATATATGAAAATGAAATATTGATAACCGCAGATACAATTGTGGCTTTTGAAGATAAAATATTGGGAAAACCTGAAAATAAAAAGGATGCATATGATATTTTAAAAATGCTTTCAGGACAAAAACATGAAGTAATAACAGGAATAACCTTTCGAACATTATCGGAAATATATACAACATATGATATAACAGAGGTTTTTTTTCATAAAATACCTGAAGAAATGATAAAATATTATATAGATAATTATTTACCATTGGATAAAGCAGGAAGTTATGGAATTCAGGATTTTGGTGGAGTCTTT
The DNA here is from genome assembly GCF_013363285.1 of Marinitoga sp. 1154. Classification (NCBI taxonomy): domain Bacteria; kingdom Thermotogati; phylum Thermotogota; class Thermotogae; order Petrotogales; family Petrotogaceae; genus Marinitoga; species Marinitoga sp. 1154. The sequence goes on from NZ_LBFB01000009.1 coordinate 21,861, forward strand.
GTAGAAAAAATAAATGGAGATTATTATAATGTTATGGGGTTACCATTAAATAAAATATTTTGGTATTTATATGAAAAACATTTATATTAGGCGGTCTAAAAAGTCTCAAATGAAACGAAGGCTCGAAGATTGCCCTTAAAATTATGAATGTAAGCCGTCAAAAAAACAGGATGTTTTTTTGAGTGAAGCTTTTTCATGGATGAAAAATCTGAACGACGGCTGAGAATGAATAATTTTAAGGATAAGCAATCGAGCTGCCTGAGTGAATTTGACTTTTTTGACATCGTATGAAAAACATTTATATAAAAAAGGAGTTTTTAATGAATACTGAATTACCAAGAGAAAAGTTATTAAAGTATGGTCCAAAAAATTTGACTATTGATGAATTATTAGCTATAATAATAAGAAAGGGAACAAAAGAGAAAAATGTATTTGAAATTTCAAAAGAGATTTCAAATGAGTATTCTCTAAAAGACCTGTTTTTTATGAATATAGAAGATTTATGCAATATAAATGGTGTTGGTGAGGTTACGGCAATAACATTAAAAGCAGTTTTTGAACTTGGAATAAGATTTCATAAAAAAGCATTAGAAAAAGAAAATTTAAAATTAGATTCTCCGGATAAAGTATATGAATTATTATATGATGAAATGATTTTTTACGATAAAGAAGTAGTAAAATGCATATCATTAAACAGCAAGCTAAACCCTATCTCAATAGACACAATTAGTATTGGCACGGCAAATAGCTCTATTTTACATCCAAGGGATGTTTTCAAAACTGCAATAAAAAACAACGCGGTTTCTATTTTGATTGTTCATAATCATCCGTCTGGAGATAGTGAGCCAAGCATTATGGATTATGAAATAACGAATAAACTTGAAAAAAGCGGAGAGTTGCTTGGAATAAAATTATCAGATCATGTCATAATTGGAAAATCAGAATATTACAGTTTTAAAATGGGAAGAAAGGTGATTAGAAATGGATAATATCCCTGATAACTTAAAGGCTTTAATGCAATTAAAAAAGAAATTTGAAAAGGATTTAAAGAAAAAAGGAATTAATATTGAGAAGAAAAAACAGAAAACTGTAGAAAGGGCAAAAATAGAAATAAAATACATATCTGTACCTATTGATGATGTTCAAACAATAGTTGATCTAAATCTTTACGATTTCAAAAACAACAATTTAGAACTGGCACGACATATAGAAAAATTACTTGCAAATAAACCAAAAAGCTCTTATGTAAATCAGGTTGCAGTGGTGCATTTATTAAGGGAAGAATTTGATGAGGTTAAAGAACTAATTGATAATCCATCATTTCCCGAGGATTATTTTAATCTTGGCATGGCTAAATTCTTTCTTAAAGAAAAGGATGCATATGATTTTGCGGAAATGGCAGTAAAGAGATTTCCAAACAATAAATACACAAATTTATTGCTTGCAATGAATGCTGTGTATAATGGTCATTATGTTAAAGCATATAAGGCGATTGAAGAAGCAGCAAGAAGTTCAAACGATCCGTTGCTTTATTTCGTAATCCATTTATACAATAAAGATTATGTAAAAGCAAAAGAATACTTAAGTAAAGTATTTTTGCAAGGTAAAGTAAAATACGTTGCTTCTATATACCAAGGATATCTTCACTATTTATCCCAGGAAGGCGATAAACTTTATCAAATGAGAAAAAATTTTGAAAATAATATTCCATGTGCCAATTGTTTGTTAAGGTATTCAAAAATGAAAGCAATAAATGTACCTCCAGATTATTGTAAATACTGGAAAGTGTTGGAAGCTTTTGAATATGAAACATCCGGAAGATTCGAGACAGAAATGAAATTACCAGAACAATCCATAATTAGTTTCTTAGGTTTTTATAATTATAATAATGAAGAAATGGCAAATAAAAGTTTTGAAGAAATTTCAGAAATGTTTGGTGAGGTTAGAATAGTATTTTTCCCAAATGATTCTCATGTAAAAGGATTAAAAACATTTACAATGGAACCGATAAAAAATGGAAAAGTAGCAAAATTATTTGGACCGGGTGTTTTCCAGAAACTAAAAAATATAATTCAAAGATTAGAGTCAAAAGAAGGAGTACGATATGATTTTGCAATAGATTTACCATTTTATGAAGGCATAAAAATGTTATTTGGATGGAGAACCTGTCAGTTATATTATGGAGGGGATGAGGAATGACAAGAGATGATGCTATAAAATTATTAAAAGAACATGTAAAAAATGATAATTTAATTAAGCATTGTATAGCAGTTGGTGCTATAATGAAAGGCCTCGCAACTGAATTGGGTGAAAACAGTGAGAGATGGGAAATAATAGGTATATTACATGATTTAGATTATGAATATACAAAAGACAATCCAGAAAAGCATGCTAAAAAAACAGTAGAACTTTTAGAAAATGAATTAAGTGAAGAAGAAAAAAATGCAATACTGGCACATAACGAACACGCAGAACTTAATTCAAAATTAGATTATTCATTATATTCAGCAGATCCAATATCAGGTCTTGTAACAGCAGCAGTATTGGTAAGGCCTGAAAAAAAGATAGAAGGATTAAAAGTAAAATCATTAAAAAAGAAATTCAAAGATAAATCATTTGCAGCTGGTGCAAATAGAGAAAACATAAGAAAAATAGAAGAAATAGGAATAGAATTAAATAGATTTTTTGAAATATCTATAGAATCGATGAAGCAAATTGCTGATGAACTTGGATTATAATATGACTTTTTAAATATTCTATATATTAAAAAAATTGTGTATATAGTCGATATATAATATGACACAACCTTAAGAAGGTGATAATATGATTAATCCTGTAAGTGGTGTTTCATATCAATATACACCTCAGGTAATTTCGAGTCAACCGAGAGCAGCGATATCATCATCAGTACAGCAAACATCAAAAGATTTCGAAAAACTTCTAAATGCAATAGTCTACAAACAGGATGGGTTAACCAGAAAATTAGTCAGAATTGTTGGGGAAATGTATAGTGGACAAAAACTTGATATTCTCGCTTAATGCGGGCAGTTTGCCCGCATTAAATTATTATAGGGAGGTTATTTATGTTACTGGATTTACACTCGCACTCCACTTTTTCAGATGGGACATATACACCAGAAGAATTAATTTTAAAAGCTAAAGAAAAAAAATTAGAACTGTATTCTATAACAGATCATGATAATATTAATGCCCAGAAGGAAGCTATATTTTATGCAGAAAAACATAAAGTTAATTATATAACAGGACTTGAAATTAGCTGTAAATTTAAAAATATGTTTGATATATTGGGATATAGAATAGATTTAGATAATAACGCATTAAACAAAACATTGGAAAAGGTTCAGACATTCAGGAAAAACAGAAATAAATTGATGATTGAACGTTTAAACAGTCTTGGTTTTAATATCACATTAGAAGAAGTGGCAGAAGAAGCGAAAGGAGACGTTATTGGAAGACCACATTTTGCCAGAGTATTACTTAAAAAAGGATATGTAAAAGATAGAGATGAAGCATTTGATAAATACCTGGGAGATGGAAAAATAGGGCATATACCAAAAGAAAAAATAGATCCTAAAGAAGCTGTAAAATTGATAAAGGATGCTGGAGGTTTTCCTGTAATTGCTCATCCAAAATCTTTAAAATTATCTTATACTGAATTAAAAAAAGTTATTTTAGAATTAAAAAAGCATGGATTATGGGGAATAGAAGTATATTATTTAAATCATACAGTTTCGGAAATAAAAATGTTCAGGGAAATAGCAGTTGAAACAGGATTATACATAACTGCTGGAAGTGACTTTCATGGTTCAAATAAACCAGATATCGATTTAGGAATAAAAGTTGAAGATGAATTGCTGGAAAAATCCATTAATATACTGCTAACATAGGAGTGAAAATATGGATTATATAAAAAGAGAAAAATTATCTACAAAATCATCGTTAATTTCGATAATTACAAATACACTGCTGGCAATATTAAAAATATTAATAGGATTTTTTACAAATAGTATGGCAATTCTGGCAGATGGATTTGATACAGCAACGGATATTTTAACCTCATTTATGACATTGATTGCCGGTAAGATTTCAAATCGTCCTCCAGACATTGAACATCCATATGGTCACGAAAGAGCAGAAACTATTGCAACAAAAGTTGTTTCGCTTGTTATCATATATGCAGGGTTTGAAGTTTTTATAAATTCTCTAAAAAGACTAATAAACAAAGAAATCATTATAGAAAATATAATTTATGTTGTTATAGTGGCATTTATCTCTGTAATTACAAAATATATATTATACAAATATAGATTATCAATTGGAAAAAAAATAAATAGTAATGCTATTATTGCTGATGCGTTAAATATGAGAAATGATATATTGACCTCGTCATCTGTTTTAATTGGAATAGGAATATTATATTTTACAAAAGTATGGTGGTTGGATCCGTTAATTGCAATAGGCGTTTCATTTATGATATTCAAAACAGGTTTTGAACAATTTATGGAATCATCCAATGAATTTATGGAAAGTTCACAAGAATTAAAAAAAATCTATAATGATGTTATAATTGAAGCAGAAAAATTAAAGTGTGCCAGAAAACCACATAAAGTACGTGCGAGAAAGTTTGGGCATAAAATTTTTGTAGATATGCATTTGGAACTTCCACCAGATATGACAGTAAAAAAAGCCAATGAAATATGTGCAAAACTTGAAAAAAACATAAAGAATAGAAATAATGATATTAGAGATATAGTAATACATATAGAACCATATGGAAATGCAGAAAAAGAATGTTTTGGTCTTTCGGCAGAAAATATAAAAGATTTAAAGGGGGAATGATCTTGTATCCTGTACTTCATATCTATCCTGACAGAATAGAACATAATGCAAAAAATTTAAAGAAACTTTGTGATAGTAGAAAAATTAAAATTACAGGAGTTACAAAAGTAGTTTCTGGAAATATTGAAGTAGCTCAAGCAATGCTGAAAGCAGGAATAACCTCAATAGGTGATTCAAGAATTCAAAACATAATACATATGAAAAAAAATGGGATTAATGCTGAATTTATAATGCTGAGAATTCCTATGAAATCTGAATTGGAATTAGTTGTTGAAAATGTAGATATTACACTTGTATCTGAATTAAAAACGGTAGAGTGGCTAAATGAAATTGCAAAAGAGAAAAACAAAATTCAGGATATAGTATATATGGTTGATGTAGGGGATTTGAGAGAAGGAGTATGGTATGAAAATGCGGTGAGTGAAATAGTTTCAGCTCAAAAATTTAGTAACATATGCTTAAAAGGAATTGGTACAAACCTTGGATGTTTTGGAGGAGTATTACCGAGTATTCAAAATATGAATATATTATTGGAAGTTAAAAATGAAATAGAAGAAATATTAAATAGAAAACTGGAAATAATTTCTGGTGGAAATAGTGCAGCATTACCATTAATAGAAAGTGGAAAATTACCAGAAGGAATTAATCATTTTAGATTGGGAGAATCTATAATTTGTGGAACTGATGTGACAAATAATAGAAACGTACCCGGAAACAGGCAGGATACAGTTATATTAGAAGCACAAATAATTGAACTAAAAGAGAAACCATCGGTACCGGTGGGAGAAATAGGGTTTGATGCATTTGGAAGAAAACCTGTTTTTGAAGATAAAGGAAAAAGATTAAAAGCCATACTGGCTATAGGAGAACAAGACATATCGCCAGATGGATTAATACCTCTTGATGAAAAAATTGAGGTGCTTCATTCAAGCAGCGATCATACCATTGTAGATTTAACTGAATCGGATAATCAATATAAACTTGGAGATACAATAAAATTTAAAATGAGTTATGGAAGTTTATTAAAAGCAATTACAAGCAAATATGTAGAAAAGAAAATTGAAAAATAAAAAAGCCCCATTTCGGGGCTTATTGGTTTATTAGATAGCTTTAACGTTTTTAGCCTGTAATCCTTTTTCGTTTTCTTCAATTTCGTATTCTACTTCTTGACCTTCTTCTAAAGTCTTAAATCCGTCCATAGCAATTGCTGTGAAATGAACGAATACGTCCTGTCCATCTTCACCAGAAATAAAACCATAACCTTTTTTTGCATCAAACCATTTAACTTTACCTTTCATACTTTCCTCCATGTTCCTACCGAGTTACCCATTGCAACTACGGATGTGATTCTTTTCCCTTAAGGGACATATTAATTATATACCTTTTTTTTATAAATGTCAACTATAAATTAAAAGCCCCATTTCGGGGCTTGATTGGTTTTATTAGAGAGTAGTTACATTAACTGCCTGTAACCCTTTATCGTTTTCTTGAATATCATATTCTACATCCTGACCTTCTTCTAAAGTCTTAAATCCGTCCATAGCTAAAGCTGTAAAATGAACAAATACGTCATTTCCATCTTCACCAGAAATAAAACCATAACCTTTTTTTGCGTCAAACCATTTAACTTTTCCTCTCATGTTTTCCTCCATGTTTCTCCGTGTTACCCTTTGTAACTACGTGTGATTTCTCTTATAGTATATACCTTTATTATTACAAACAAACACTTTAATTATTACAGTCTGACAACAAAAGATTTTTAACAAAATATTTATAATAAACCGCAAAAAAATAACCCCCTTCTGTTTTACAGAAGGGGTTATTTTTATTATTTCTCAACAACAACTCTCTTTGTATTATCGTAATTTTCTATAGTTCCTAAACTCTGGATATATTCTTTAACAACATCGGCTAATACAAATCCTGTATCGTATCCTTTTAGACCTTTTAACATTTTATAACCGTCTCCACCACCAGCAATATAGTTATTTGCAGCAACTCTATATTTTGCATTTAAATCAATAGGTTTGCCATTTACCATTACATCAACAGGTTTTTTATCTTTAATCTTATAAGTTACACCTGCAACGTGTAACCATGCACCTTTACCTGCAGGAATAGTTGCGGCGTATTCTAATACTTTCATTAAATCAGCACCAGTCATTTCAAAAACATATGTTGTATTCCCAAAAGGTAAAACTGTTAATATATCTCTATATGTAATTTTTCCTGGTTGAATTGAAGCCCTAATTCCACCACCATTTTGCAAAGCAACATCAGCACCTGTTTTCCAGATTAATGCGTCTGTAATCAAGTGACCAAGATTTGTATCTCCACTTCTTACATGTGCTCTTTCACCATCTAATAATATTTTTGTTTCTCCAATAACTTTATTCAATTCTTCTGCACCTAAAGAATAATAATAATCAGCAATCATTTTTATAAATGGATCTTCTGGAATAGGTTCTGTTACATATTCATATTTGGATTTTCCGTTTTCATCTTTTCCAAGATATTTTTTCATGTTTATAGGAATTGGAGCCCATTCATAATCTACGATTTTACCATTTTCAACCCATAAATCCAATCTTCCTAAATATTTGCCCCATTCTCCAGCCTGGACAACTATAGTTTTATTTATGTATGCAGCCTTATCCATCAATGTATGAGAATGACCATCAACGATAACATCTATGCCTTTCACGTCTTTAGCTAATTGATCAGAAGTAGTATATTCAACACCTAATGGTTGGTATTCACCATCATAACCTAAATGACCGAGAACAACGATAATATCTGCTTTTTTCTTCAGTTCAGGTAGGTATTTTTTAACTGTCTCTTCAACATTTAAGAATTTACCACCATTTAAATGAATAGGTTCTAAAATCTGTGTTTGTTCAGTTGTAACACCAAGGATAGCAACCTTAACTCCACCAACATTTTTTATAATGTATGGTTTGAATAACTGTCTTCCATCTTTTGTAACAAAATTAGCTGATAAAAATGGGAAACCAGCATATCTCTGTTGCATAAACGTTGTTTCAAGTGGATTATCGAATTCATGATTACCCAAAGCCATAGCATCAACACCCATATAATGGAAAGCTACAAAATCTGGAACAGCGTCAAGTTGATCTGATTCAGGAACACCGGTATTAGCATCTCCAGCGTGTAAAAGCAATACATTTGGATTTACTTCTCTTTCTCTGTTGACCAACGTTGCAATTCTTGCAAATCCCCCAATATCAGGATTGTGATACTCACTATAAGGCCATACATGACCATGTGTGTCATTCATGTGAAAAATAACAATATGTGTTGGAGCAGCAAAAGCAGCTACTGTCAAAAGAGTTAATAAAACTACCAAAAACTTCTTCATCATCTTACCCCCTTTAAATAAATATATACTATTTTACAAACAATCTTTTCCTTGAAAAGATTAAATCTCCGATGTTAACCCCTAAATCTCTTGAAACAACCGGACATTTAGCCATCAAAACGAAGTAAATATTTTCATTTTCTTCGCTTAATCCTTCAAAATTCCCCTGACCTTTAGAAATTATTATATCTGCTTGCTTATAAGCAATCATAAATTCCTGATTTACATCGCTTAAAAGCGTTCCTGGTATCTTACTTCCAGAAGAAATTATTTCTGAAGAAACCTCATCTAAGCCAATTTCTTTCGCATCTTCAAGTGTAACATCATTTATTATGGGTGCTCCTCTAACAACAGAAACTACGTGTAAATCAGGAAATTCTTCTTTAATTAGCTTAATGAATAATTTGTCCAAAACAATTTCTCCGGCATTATCATGTATATAAAGTAAGATTTTTGAATTTTCTAATGATTCATAAAAACTCTCAAAATCATCTAAAGCAAATTTTTTTATTTTCAAAATATTTTCCAATTCCCATTCCAACTCACCAAAAGAATTTTTAACACCATAATCTATAACATTACCAAGGGCTGATAATTTTGCTGCGTTTTTAAGTGGATTATCTGAATCTTTCAAAAAAAGATACATTTCATCAAAAACATCCAGAAATGTTTCATTTGATTGTTTTTTTTCTTCTTTAAAATAGTCTGTAGTACCTGTATATTCGCTTAATTTATCGTATATTATTCTTGCCATTTCAATAGGTTTTTTTCCATAATCCGAATATTTTAACATATCAAGCGATATATTTTTCATAATTTCAAATTTTTCTCTTTCGGTATAATTCTTAAAATCTTTATTAATTATACTTTTCATTTGATCTATAATACATACAATACATTCATATTTAGCATACATATATATTACCCCCGTGTTTTATTTCTATAATTAAATTATAGAAATAAAACTTTACAGTTTTAAATATTTAACTTGAATATACCTTTTAGATTTTATTAACCCTTTACAACAGCAACAGGAATTAATTTCACAACTTTTCTTGATATTTTTGTATTTTCTATAATAGTTATAACCTCTTCAATGTTCTTATAAGCTTCGGGGGCTTCTTCGACAATAGTGCTTTTTGACCTGGATATTAAATGTATATTTTTCTTTTTTAATTCATTAAAAACAGTTGATGAATTTAACATTTTCTTTGCCTGTCTTCTGCCAAGGATTCGACCAGCACCATGAGCAGATGAACCAAACGCTATATCCATTTCAGTTCCAGATAGGATAAAAGAAGCTGATCCCATATTTCCAGGGATAATTACAGGTTGATTATTAAAAGCTCGAGTGGCACCTTTTCTATGAACAATTAAATTATATTCTTTACCATGAATATTATGTTTTTCTAATTTTGCGATATTGTGAGTAATATCATATAATAAACTCACGTCAACTCCAAACAAATGTTTGAAAATTTTTCTAATTTTATGTCCGATGACCTGTCTATTTGCAAAAGCAAAATTAGCTGCACCATTCATTGCATAAAAATAATCCTGACCATATTGGCTGCTAAAAGGAGCATTAATCAATTGTTTATCGGGAATCTCTTTATTCCAATCTTTTAAATTATCTCTGAAAATTTTTATATAATCAGTAGCTATTTGATGACCCAAACCTCTTGAACCGGAATGAACGGAATATACAATTTGATTTTCAAACAATCCCCACTTTTTAGCAAAATTCGAATCAAAAATTTTTTCAACCTTCTGAATCTCAATAAAATGGTTTCCTGAGCCAAGAGTTCCTAACTCGTTGGAAACTCTTTTTATAGCAGTTGAACTTATTGCATTAAAATCCGTGTATATAATTTTACCGCTATCTTCAATATTATTCAAATCTTCTGGTATTCCATAATCATTATTAATAGCCCAATAAGCCCCATTTTCTATAATATTCTTCATTTCTTTTACAGAAAATTTAAATAAAGTTCTCGATCCTATTCCAACAGGTATTTCATTATAAATATATTTGATTAATAAATCGAGAGAGTCCTTAACATCATTATAAGTTAAAGGTGTAGTCATTACTCTCACACCACAATTAATATCAAACCCAACTCCTCCAGGAGAAATAATACCGCTATCTTTATCAAAAGCAGCAACACCACCAATGGGAAACCCATATCCCCAATGAATATCAGGCATTGCATATGCTGCATCTATAATTCCGGGTAAAGTTGCAACATTGAGCAATTGCTGTATAGCTTCACGAAAATCATGATTATAAATAGTTTTTGAATCTGTAAAAATTATAGCATCAACATTCATATTACCAAATTTTTTAATTCTCCAGACATAAGGACTTTCTTTAATTATTTTCATAAAAGTCACCTCAAATAAATTATAACATATTTAAAGCAAAATAGGTATCATTATAAAAAAAGTGGCTTACGCCATATCAGTCTGTCGACAAAAATTTTTATACTTAAAAATAACTTTGCCTACAAACTGAGTAGCGCTTGCCACACTATATGATGTCTAAAAAGTCAAACAAGCGAAAACTCAAATATCAAAATTTCTGTTTTTTATAATGGCAAAACTGTTTTACCCAATTTTTCATTCAACACTTCACCCATAGCAGTATAAATCGCAGATGCTCCACAAAAAATACCTTCCCATCCAGCTATAACTTTAATTAAAGCATTTCCTGTAAAATCTCCAATTGCAAGCAAGAAAAAAAGTACCGTTAAACTACCAAAAACAACTTGAAGAGACTTGTTTCCGTTTAATGTTCCAAAAAACATAAATAAAGTAAATATACCCCACATCAAAAGATAAAAAGCTACAGCTGTTGAAGAGGCTGCATTACCCAATCCCATTTTTGGTAATGTCCATATACCAACCAAAGACATCCAGAATAAACCATAAGATGTAAACGCCGTTGCTCCAAAGGTATTATTTTTCTTCATTTCAAAAATTCCCGCAATAACCTGTGCAATTCCACCATAAAATATTCCCATAGCCATAATCATAACATTTAATTCAAAAATACCGGCATTATGCAGATTCAGCAAAACAGTTGTCATTCCAAACCCCATCAATCCAAGAGGTGCGGGATTCGCTAATTTCTCAGAAACACTAACGTTTTTTATTTCCATATCTTCTCCTCCTATAAAAAATTTTAAAATCTAAAAACCCTCGCTATTTTAATAAATAAATATTAATTTTAAGTGAAACATATCTTACAAAAAAAACCGGGATATCTATGTAAGGTTCTATACTTTTTCCAATTCTTCTCTTTTTACCAGTATTTTTAATACTAAATTTGCGTTTGAGCGGCTTTACTTTTTGGACATCGTAATTAGTTTAGTATTAGGCCGTCTAAAAAGTCTCAAATGAAACGAAGACTCGAAGATTGCCCTTAAAATTATGAATGAAAGCCGTCAAAATTACATGGATGTAATTTTGAGCGAAACAATACACGATGTATTGTTTGAGCGACGGCTGAGAATGAATAATTTTAAGGATAAGCAATCGAGCTGTCTGAGTGAATTTGACTTTTTAGACATCATAATATCATATTAAAAAAGTTATATCATTAAATTTTTTGACACTTAATATAAATATGATATAATATGTTCGTTATAAAAATATATCTCAAATAACATTATCAAAATAAAAAGAGGTGATTTTATATGGAATTAAGAGATTTAATTCAATCGGAAATAGAAAGATACAACAAAGATTTTAAAATTATGGAAAAAGATATAGTTTTAAAACCACAAGATGTTGCTCGATATATAGACCATACCATTTTAAAAGCAACGACAACACCAGAAGATATCAAAAGAATATGTAAAGAAGCTAAAGAATATGAATTCTTTTCTGTTTGTGTAAATCCAGTTTATGTTCCACTTGCAAAAGAGGAATTAAAAGGTTCTGATGTAAAAGTTGCTACAGTTATAGGATTTCCTTTGGGCGCAAATGCCATTGATGTAAAAGCTTATGAAACAGATATAGCTTTAAATGATGGTGCAGATGAATTTGATATGGTTATAAACGTTGGAATGTTAAAAAGTAAAGAATACAAATATGTTTATGATGAAATAAAAGCAGTTGTTGAAGCTGCTCAGGGAAAAACCGTAAAGGTTATTATAGAAACATGTTATCTAACAACTGAAGAAAAAATTGCAGCATGTGTTATATCAAAAGAGGCTGGCGCTCATTTTGTTAAAACATCTACAGGTTTTGGTACAGGTGGAGCTACAGTTGAAGATGTAGCTTTAATGAAATTTGTTGTTGGAAATAAATTAAAAGTTAAAGCTTCTGGTGGAGTTAGAAGTTTCGAAGATGCTGAAAAGATGATAAAAGCTGGTGCAGAAAGAATTGGAGCCAGTTCAGGAGTTAAAATCGTAAGTGGTGAAAAATCAGAATCTGATTATTAAAAAAACCGGATTTATCCGGTTTTTTTTTAATATTTTTTAATTTGTTAAGTTGTCTAAAAAGTCAAATTCACTCAGACAGCGATTATCCTTAAAATTATTCATTCTCAGCCGTCGCTCAAACAATACATCGTGTATTGTTTCGCACATTACATCCATGTAATTTTGACGGCTTTCATTCACGCTTAGATTTTTTGGGATAAAAAATCTAAGGGGAAAAGATTTATAATTATATAATAAAAATCTTTTATCCTATACCCGCTGTAGGCGTGTAAGGGCAATCTTCGAGTCTTCGTTTCATTTGAAATTTTTTAGACATCATATTAATTTGTAAGAACTCAAAATTTATGATAAAATATAAATAAATTGTTTAAAAAAGGTGATAAAATGAAACTTTTTTATTTCCAAGGTAAAAATTTTAGCATATCTATAAATGGTTATATAGTGGGTAAAAATGATATAGATGCGCTAAAAAATATAGATAAATCCATAGAAATAGAAAAGTTTGAATACGTAAAAAAAATAAATTTCAGAAAACTAAATACAAAAGAACATTTTAAACTGATAAAAATGCTGAAGGCGTTTATATCATCTGGACTGCAATTTTTTGATGCAATATTGTTTATAAGAGAAAATCAGGAAGTTTCACAAAAAATAAAAATAGCCCTGGACTTATTGATAAACAACATAAAAATTGGCATGCCATACAAAAATGCTATGGATTCTAATACCTATTTTGATTATGAATTTAGAAAATCATTGTCAAAAGCATCTGATAATAATGAAATGTTAAAAATATTGAAAAGACTTGAAAATGTATATGAAAATAGAATAAAAAACACACAGGAGATAAAAAATTTATTATCTTATCCTATTCTGCTCTTTTCAGGAGTAATTAGTTTGTTATTATTTTTACAATTTATGATTATTCCAATATTTAAAAGTACATTCAATACCAGTTTTAATTTTAACATATCATGGTTTCTGGTAGGGTTTATATCAAGCATAACAGCAACATTAATATTATTATTAAAAAACAAAAGAAAATTCGATAGTATATTGTATAAAATTCCAATAATAAAAAAAATATACAGGAAATATGCTTTACTGGAATTTGTTGAAACGACATTAATATTTATTGAAAGTGGGCATACAACTTATGAGGCATTTGAAAAGAGTTCAGAAATTTTGTCATCAAAGAAAATAAAAGAAGATATAATACACATCTTAAATAAACTTGAAGAAGGAAACAATATCATAGATATTCTCCAGAAAACCGATTTAAATGAATTGCTTTTTAGCATTTCACTATCAAGGGATTTAAACGATTTAAAACAGCCTTTTAAAATATTAGAAACAGAATTAAATTTTGAAATAAATCAAATAATACAACGAATAAAAAAGCTTTTAGAACCAGTGTTGATAATGGTTATATCTTTAATAATATTAGAGGTGGCATATGGGTTTTATGGTGGAATATTCAATACAATAAATAATTTAGGGTTATGAAAAAGGGATTTATATTATATGAAATGTTAATATTAATATTAATCGAAAGCATTATGTTCATCAGTTTTGCCATAGTTATAAAAAACTCTTTTTTTGATGATATAAAAAAGAGAATAGATTTTATTGAAATGATGAATTACTTTGTGCAGATAAAATATCATTCAATAAAATTTGAAGATCAAAGCACAAAAATAGTAATATCAAATAAAAGTTATTTTGATGGAATAATATATAAGGAAATACCGTATAAAACACAGGATTATACAAAAATTTTCAACTTTTACAATCTCATATTCAAAAGTCCAGGAAATACATTAAGAATAAAAGACGCAAATTTAGTAATCCTTCCTATAACCTCGTCATTTAGATGGAGTGGTATAGAATGGTGACAAAAATATATTATAACAAAAAATTTATTCATAAATACAAAAATAATAAATTTAAAAACATAAAAATAAATATAGTTGATTATTATGGAATAATAAAAGAATTCACCGGGAAAAAAGAATTGGATAAATATATAATAAAAAATTCCAGAGATAATAACATCTCAACTCAAAAAGTGAAATACATAAAATTAAAAGAAAACATATATTATCTTTATATAACCAAATTCACGAATAAATACAGATATTCGCTGTTATTTGACTATACAATTCCATTAAATTATTTATTATGGAGTACATTAAAAAATAACACAGATGAATTTATAACCTTTAGTGGAAATCAAAATAATATAGTATTTCAAAAATCATCATCGAGTTACATATATGGAATATATATAGACGAACCAATTGGAAAAAAAATAAATCTGGAAACCTTTTTTGAAAAAGAATCCATAACAAATACAATAAAAGGATTAGAAAGGGAATTAAAATGGTAGTATTCAAATCAAATGTCAGATATATACTGAATATAATTTCATATATACTGCTGATAGTTTCCATAATAATATTAACAATCTCATATTTTAAATTCCAGAATAGAATATATTTAAAAAAAATTGAACAAATAAAAATAAATCAAAATATAATAGCCGACTATAAAACAAAAATTGACACGGCAAAAAGAGCAAATGAGAAAATATATAATTTTTTGGATTTTTTAGAACAGATAAAAGCACCGGTATATATACAATCCATAGAATACACCCCTTCAACACTAAGTGCAACAATACTAATAGAAATAATAGATGGACTAAAAATAGTCTCGCCATATCAGATAAAAGAAATAGGAACCCTTGATTTATTATACAAACAATATAAAATACTGGAGCTAAAAAAATGATATACAGATATGCAATATCAATAATATTGATAATTCTCTCAATAATATTCTTAACTCAAAAACCCGAAAATAAAAAAGAGAATATAATTTCATATTTTTCAGTTTCAGATATAAAAGAAGAATATGTAAATCCAGAAATAAAATCAGAAGAAATAAATGAAATATTATCAAAATTAAAAGCGGAAAAAGGTGTGATTATAGAAAAGATTAAAATAGATTCTAATTATAACTTTGATTCAAATACATATTATTCAATATACATAAAAAGGAATATACCCACAAATACTAAAATAATAAAAGATTATGAGTTAAAAAAATACAAAATATTTGATTTTTTAAAAATAGATCTGGAAAAATTATGGCAAAATGCATCAGATGCACCAAATCCAGATTTTTTTGAGTTTTCTGGTGTAATAATAAAAGAAAATCAAAAAAAAGCATATATATATTTTAATGGGGTTTTAAAAGAAATAAATGAAAATATGCAGCTGGGAAATTACAGTGTATTGAAAATATTCAACAATGGTGTATTATTATTTGATAGAAATAAAAAACAATTTGAGGTGCTCAGATGAAAAAAATAACCTTAATAATATTTATACTATATTCCTTGATAATTTTATCATATCAAATAAAAATAGATTATATAAACAACAAAAATATTATAGAAGTTACAGGAGTTTCAACAGATACAAGAATTTTTCAAAACAATACAAAAACAGATTATAAAATACAATTTAAAAATGTCAAATTTGAAGAAAAAGAGTATATATTACCAAAAGGTCCGATAAAACTAATAAAACAATATGATAATATAATAGAAATTATAATGCTATTTCCAACGCAACTAAACATTGACAAAACAAACATTGATAAAACAAATATTGACAAAACAAATATTGAAACATCAAATAAAATAAAAATAACAGCAGAAGGGAAAAAGCGATTAAATGATGAAATATTTCAGTTTAAAAAAATAAAAGCAAAAGATTTACTTGAAATACTACTAAAAGAACTTGGGTTTAATCAATATTATTTAACCGAAATTCCTGATAAAGATATATCTTTAAATATTAAAAACTTTTATCCTGAAGATTTATTCAGATTAATTATAGATTCTACAGGCATATATTATAATTATATAGGTAAAAATAATATATACATATCGAAAAATCCATTATATAAAATCAACTATCCAATTATAAATTCAAAATACGAAAATAATGAAGATTTATATGAAGTAATGCAGACTGATATAAATATATCCAGTCTTATGGAACTTATAGATATACAATATACCAGAATATATGAAGGGTTATATATTCTAAAAGGCGATAAAAATAAAATAGAGATGATAAAAAAAATAATAGCAAAAATACCAGTAAAAAAAACCATGCCAGAAGAAACAAAAAAGCTAATTGTAGAAAAAGAGAAAATATATAAAGTATTTGAATATAAAATACCTCAAAAAAACATAATAAAATTATTCAATATAGAATATACTGAGATATCTGATAATATAATATTATTAAAAGGTTTTAAAGAAGATATAAAACTTTTTGAAGAATATTACTTTCAGGCATATACACTTTATGAAAAACAAAAAACATTAAAAGAAAAAGTATTACAGCAAAAAAATGAAAAGCAAAAAATAGGAAAGTCAAATAAAACAGATATTAAACCAATGGATTTACAACAAATGGAATCGCAGGCCACAATTACAGTAATGAAAACAAAACTGCCAATAGAAAAATTATCTAATATTTTAAATTTAGAAATAAACAAGTTAACAGACGAAATATATATTATAAAAGGAAAAAATAATAATATAGATATACTGAGTAATATAATATCAAAAATCCCTCAACCGCAGGTAAATAAAATTAATAAAAAAAATAACATAAAAAACATAGAAACGGATGAAAAAATTGAAATAATAGAATCAAATTTAGATTTATATCCGTTTAATAAAATTTTTAAAAATGTTATAATCCAAAAGATAGAAAAAAATTATATAATAAAAGGAACACCACAGGCAATAAATACAATAAAAGAATTTAATGAAAAATACAATATTGCTCTAACAAATGATGCCACCAAAAATAACATTACCAATAAAATAATAACTGACAGTGCAACGGTGACCAATGACTATTACATTGCAATAAAAAATGATGAAATTGAATATTTTGAAAAAATATCAAAAAGTATAAATATAACCTATAAAATAATATATGAAAACGAAACAGGAAAGATTATAAAAATCACAGCAAATGAAAAGCAAAATGAAAAGTTTAAAAAAATATGGGCATTAAAAGAAAAAATAAAAGAAGAAAAAACAATAAAAAAAACAGAAACCATCGATAAAAACAATATTAATAGTAACAATAAAAACAAAATTGAAGAATATGAAACGCTATATAAATTGGTTGAAAATTATGCTCTGAAAAACAATATATCGTTAATCAATAATGAAAAGTTAAAAGATATAAAAATATACAATAATAAAGTTCAAAACATAGAAGACTTATTATTAAAAAATGGATATTATATTGAAAAAGGAAAAGATATTATAATAGTAAAAGAAAAAATTCCAGAAATAATTTCCATAGAAATCGCAATAGTGGACTCATCTGTATTAGAAGAAACGATAAAAAATATAGAATCAAAAATATCATCAAAAAGTATAATAGATTCAATAAATCAGGGAATAATAAATCCTCAATTATATAAAGAAATACTGGATACCGCAATAAAAACTAAAAATATTGATTCAAAAACAAATACCAAACTGGTATCAAAGCCAAGAATAATATTAAAATCTGGGACAAAAGCGATTTTTAAATCAGTATACAGAATTCCTGTAATACAGGAAAATTCCATAAAATATATAGAGAGTGGATTAAATCTGGAAATCTCGGGCAAATATATAGAAAACAAAGACCTCATAGATTTAGATATAAGTCTAAAAGTAGGTGAGCCAGAAAAATCATCGGTGTCGAATTATAATGCGGAAAATTCGAGAGAAATAAATACAAAAATGATATTGAAAAACAATTATGTTAGTATAATAGGCGGTTTAAAAATAATGAAAGAAGAAAAATTGAATTCCGGTATTCCGCTATTAAAAGATTTGCCCATAATAGGTTTTTTATTCAAAACAAATGAACAAAGAAATAGAGAATATGATTTGAATCTGTTTATATGGCCCAAAACAGTAAATTACGGGGGCGATTAATATGAAAAGATACCCTGTTGTGGCAGGGACGTTTTATCCGGAGAATAAAAAAGAATTACTCGAAATGATAAGTGAATATTTTCCAAACACTGATAAACCAGATAATAATAATCTGGATGATAATAAAGAAAAAAATTATATTAAACCAACGGGATTAATATCACCACATGCTGGATATATATTTTCTGGAAAAACAGCTTCATATGGATATTATGAAATCTTCAAAAAAGGTAAAATAAAATCTGTTATAATAATTGGACCTAATCATACAGGTATAGGTCCAAATATTTCTGTCTATCCAGAAGGGACATGGATTACACCTCTGGGAGAGCTAAAAATAGATAAAATGGCGAAGACAATAGTAGAAAAATTAGAAATATCAGGAGATTATTCCGCACATCAATATGAGCATTCAATAGAAGTACAACTGCCTTTTTTGCAATATTTGTATGGAAATACATTTAAAATAGTACCTATTATTCTTGGTGATCAAAGCTTATACACATCTAAAAAATTAGCGGAAATATTAAACGAATTAATGAAAGATGGTATATTAATAATAGCATCAAGTGATCTGAATCATTATGAAAATCATGAAATAACCATGAAAAAAGGAGAAATGCTAATAAATGCGATACAGAGAAAAAATCCAGAATTATTATACGAAAAAGTAAAACAATATAGTATTACTGCATGTGGATACGGATGCATAAATACATTATTATACATGAATTTTGAAAAAGTAAAAATACTAAATCATACAACAAGCGCTACTGCTTTTGGTGATTATGACAGAACCGTTGGATATTTATCTGCATTATTGGAAAAATAAAATTGGAGGTGTAATTATGATAGTTGAAACTGAACTTGGAAAGGTAACCATAAAACCAGAAGTATTTAATGAAATAGTGTATAGAGCAGCATTAGAATCATATGGTACAGTTGATATAGGTAAAGGTGGATTTCTAAATAAATTAACAGCAATGCTTCAAAAACCACAAGAAAAAGGTGTTGAAGTAATAGAAGAAAATAACAGAGTTATAATAAACCTATATATTTATATGGAATATGGATTGCCTTTAAAAAGAGTTGCATCAAATGCACAGGAAAATGTATATCATAGAATAAAGGAAGCCTTGGGGGATGTCGATGTAGTTGTAAATGTAAAAGTCGTGGGAATAAAATCATAAAGAGGTGAAGACAATGACAGAATTAAAGGCAAAAGACTTTTATGTGGCATTCAAAAAGGCGGCCGAAACATTATTGGTAAACAAAGATGAAATAAATGCATTAAATGTATTTCCTGTCCCTGATGGAGATACAGGTTCAAATATGTCTTCAGGAATGCTTGAAGCATGTGAATGGCTTGACAAAGTTAAAAATAAGGACAAATTAAAGGATATAATGAAAAATATGAGAGACGGATTATTAATGGGAGCAAGAGGAAATTCCGGAGTTATACTTTCTCAAATATTCAGAGGTTTTACTGAAACACTTGAAGATAAAGAAACAGTAACAACAAAAGATTTTATAGAAGCATTAAAAAACGCAAAAGAAGTTGCATACCATGCTGTAATAAAACCGGTAGAAGGGACAATGCTCACATTAATAAGAAAAGTTGCTGAAAGGGCCGAAAATGAATTATCTGAAATAAAAGATTTTGAAGAATTTCTGGAAAAATTATATGAAATATCCGAAGAAGTGGTTGAAGAAACACCAAAATATCTAAAAAAATTAAGAGATGCTAATGTTGTAGATGCAGGAGCAAAAGGTGTTAGCTATATAATAAAAGGATTCAGAGACGCAATAAAAGGCGATACAACAATAAATCTAAAAGAAATAGAAAGTGCATCAGTAGAGCAGATAAAAGAAATAGCATATGAAGAAATAAAATTTCAATATTGTACAGAATGTGTATTAAAATTGAATAATCCAGAAATATCAAAAGAAGAAATAGACAAAATAAGGGCATTCTTAGAAGAACTCGGTGATTCAATCGTATTAGTTCATCAGGGAGAATTCCTGAAAACACATGTTCACACCAATAGACCAGGTAAGGTATTCGAAGAATTCATAAATTATGGCGAATTATATAAAGTAAAAGTAGACAATATGAAAGTTCAACACGAACACGTTGTAGAAACAGCTAACGCAGTAACCTCATCAGAAGAAGAGCCAATTTACGAAACAAATAATGAAAATTGGGGCATAATAACAGTATCGCCTGGTGAAGGAATAACAAAAATATTTAAAAGTCTTGGTGTAGATAAGGTTATTTTTGGCGGACAAACAATGAATCCGAGCGTAAAGGATTTTATGGAGGCTATAGAAACATTGCCTCAAAAAAAGATATTAATATTGCCAAATAATCCTAATATTATATTAACAGCAGAAAAAGTTGCAGATATGGTAAAAGACAAAGAAATACTTGTAATAAAAACAAAATATATACAGGAAGGAATTTCAGCTTTATTAGCTTTTGATGATAATATGACCTATGAAGAATTAAAAGAGGCAATAGAATCAGAAATATCTTCAATAGTGCCAATACAGGTAACCTATGCTATAAGAGATTCGGAAATTGCTGAAGAGAAAATAAAAAAAGATGAATACCTTGTATTTGTCGGCAAAGAATTAAAAGCGCATAGTTTTGATTTAACAGAGGCTGTAATAAAAGTGTTAAAAGAAAAAATCAATGATGGATATGAAATAATGACCATATTCTATGGTCAAGATATAGAATTAAAAACAGTGGAATTAATTGCAAATGAATTAATGGAAGATTTTCCGGACCTTGAAGTGGAAATTCACAATGGGTCACAACCACATTATCCATTATTAATTTCACTCGAATAGGGAGGAATTGACTTGTATATACAGGATTTAATATTAAAATTGGATAAATTTTGGTCAGAATATGGTTGCGTAATAGACCAACCTTACGACATGGAAATGGGTGCAGGCACATATCACCCATCGACATTTTTTAAAACACTTGGTAAAGAACCATATAACATAGCCTTTGTTCAACCAAGCAGAAGACCTACAGATGGAAGATATGGTGAAAATCCTAACAGAATGCAGAGATTCCACCAATATCAGGTAATATTAAAACCATCTCCCAAAAACTCTCAGGAAATATATTTAGAATCATTAAAGGCGATAGGAATTGATCCTTTAGAACATGATATAAGATTTATAGAAGATAATTGGGAATCACCAACATTAGGTGCTTGGGGAATAGGATGGGAAGTATGGCTTGACGGAATGGAAATAACTCAATTTACGTATTTTCAACAAATGGGAGGAATTTCATTAAAACCTATATCACTTGAAATAACATATGGAATAGAAAGGCTTGCGATGTATTTACAGGGAAAAGAAAATGTATATGAAACCATGTGGAATAAAGATATACCATATGGCAAATTATTTAAAGAAAACGAAAGGCAATTTTCCATATTCAATTTTGAAAAAGCAAATATAAAGACATTATACAACTTGTTTGAAACATATAAAAATGAGTTCGAATCATTAATAAAAGAAAAATTATATTTACCGGCATACGATTATCTTGTAAAAGCAGCACATGCATTTAATCTACTTGATGCAAGAAATGCCATAAGTGTAAATGAACGTCAAAAATACATATTAATCATAAGAGACATGGCGAGAAAGACTGCCCGCACATATTTAGAAGAGATTGGGGGCGAAGGCAATGAATAAATCATTACTAGAAATAGGAGTTGAAGAATTACCATCAAGTGAATATGAAAATATAATAAAACAATTATATACATATACAGAAGAAGAATTAAAATCAAGGAACATATCCTATTCCAAATTACAGGTATTCATAGCGCCAAGAAGATTTGGAATATTATTAGAAGGACTACCTGAAAAAGAACCGGATAGAACAATAGAAAGAAAAGGTCCCGCAAAAAAAGTTGCTTTTGATGAAAATGGTAATCCAGCCAGACCATATCAAGGATTTTTAAACTCATTAAAAGGTGAAAATTATGAAATAGAAGAAAAAGAAATAAAAGGTAATATATATATATTTGCAAAAATAAAAAAAGAAGGTAAAAAAATATCTGAAACTCTATCGGAAATATATCCATCGATAATAAAAAAATTAAGATTTAAAAAACCAATGAGATGGGGTAATGGTGATTATGAATTCATAAGACCAGTACACTGGATAATGGCATTATTGAATTACGACATAATAGACTTTGAATTGTTTGGAATAAATACATCGAGAAAAACATTTGGGCACAGATTCCTTGGAAAAGGTGAAATATCTATAAATCATCCGGAAAATTATTTTAATGAATTAAGAGAAAACTTTGTAATAGCAGATTATACAGAAAGGAAAGAAAGAGTAGAAAAAGAAATAGAAACAATTTCAACAAATAACGAACTAAAAATCGAAAAAGATGAGGAATTAATAAATGAAATAACACAATTAACCGAATATCCAACAGCAGTATTGGGATCATTTAATGAAGAATATCTGGATTTGCCAGAAGAAGTAATAAAAATTACAGTAAAACATCATCAAAGAAGTTTCGTAGCAAAAAAAGAAAATAAAATAACAAATTATTACGTCGCATTTCAAGATGGATTAAGCGAAGAAAAAAACGTTACAAATGGATATTCAAGAGTTATAAATGCGAGACTTGATGATGCAAAATTCTATTATAAAGAAGATCTGAATACAGATGAAGAAACATATCTATCTAAATTAAATGAAATAACCTATCAGGCAGGTCTTGGAACATATTTAGACAAAGTGAAAGCGTTAAAAGAAATATCAAAAATAATAGCAGAAAAACTCAACTACAAAAACCAAACTTTATTAAAAGCAGCAGAACTCTCTAAAATAGATATTCCCACACATATAGTATATGAATTTCCTGAACTTCAAGGAACGATGGGAAGAATATATTTAAAACACAAAGGTTATAAAGAAGATATATACATGGTTCCAGAAGAACATTATAGACCAGTTGAAGAAAATGATGAATTGCCATCAGATTTGAACTCATTAATAGTATCATTATCAGACAAATTATATGATATAATTGGTTTCTTTGGAATCAAAAAAATACCAACTGGTTCAAAAGACCCATTTGCACTTAGAAGAAAAGCATATGGGGTTTTAAGGATAATAATAGAAAACAATTGGGATATAGACCTAAATGAAATAATGAAAGAAATTGCAAAAATTATAAATATTGAATATCTCGAAAAAGAAATCGCAGATTTCTTTAAAGGTAGATTTGAAACATATCTATCTAAAAAAGGAATATCAACCGATGTAATAAATACAGTAACAATAAACTGGAATAAACCACTACGCGCATTAATATCAGCTCAAGCTTTAAATAAAGTAGTATACTCTGAAAACTTTAAAACATTCATAAAAACATTTCAAAGGGTACAAAATATATCCAGAAAACACGACTCTTTAAAATATGAAGGAAGATTATTTAAAGAAGAAGCAGAAAAACAATTATTCAATGAATACCTCACAGTAAAAAGCAAGATGGAAGAAAAAATAGAACATTTGGATTATGAAAGTGCAATAGAAGAATTATTAAAATTAAAAAGTGCAATAGACAATTACTTTGATAATGTTTTTGTTATGGATAAAGACGAAAGTATAAGAATAAACAGATTGGGATTTTTAAAAAACATAGCCAATTTATTCCTTGAATTTGGTGATATTGAAAAGTTGTATAGTTAATGATTTTGAAGATAAATAGAGTGTCCAAAAAGTAAAGCCGCTCAAACCTTAATTGCTAATCTTCAAAAATAGCATATTTTCGCCGGTCGTATCAGACTCACATCCATGTTCGGCTTCACTCAATTTTGCATCCATGCAAAATTGCCCGGCTTCATATGCTATTTTTTCAGGCAATTTTCGAGTTTTCGCTTACTTTACTAATTGGACACACTAAAAATAAAAGTGATTATTGATTTTTAAATTATATTCAAATTAGACTTTTTAGACATTCCATTATGTTCACGTAAATTGATAATTTCAGAAAATAATACTCTCACGTTATTTTTTTGAGATTATTAGATTTTTTTAATTTTATATGTAGCGAAGGCTTGAAAATTCCCGAATGGAAGGATTACGTGAGCCGTCAAAATCACAAGGATGTGATTTTGAGCGCAGCCGAGCACGGATGCGAGTCTAAGCGACGGCGGCAAGTAATCCTGTAATGAGGAAAAGAATTTTCCGCCTGAGTGAATATAAAATAAAAAAATCTAATATAAAAAATATAAAAATTAAAAACGCAGATAGAAGCGGAGCTGGAATTTATGAAAATGGATTTATTAAATTACAGAAACATAAAAAAGTGCAAACATTTTGTTCCAATTTACAAAAGACCAACAAAATACTTCGAAATTAACTATGAAGGAATAACAATAGTAGCCAGCTATGATGAATACGACAATAGAAGAAAAACAGCAAAGATATCCAGAGAATCAAGAAAATTAAAATTAAACCATATATATCATATAATAGCTGTATATCTATACTTTCGAAAAAATGGAAAAGATGTCAGGGGAATAGAAGTAACCCTTGAAAATAAAGTCCATTATTTTTCTGAAAGATGGATAGAAAGAAAAATGCCATTATTAAAAAAAGAAATAGAATATTTTAAAACACCTCAGGAAAAAACACCAGGAAATCACTGTAAATTCTGTAAAATAAAGGTTCAATGTCACAGAGAATTACTAAAAAAAGGGGACATATCCATAGTTCCTGGCATATCAACAAGCTATCTGAAATTATTAAAAGATATAAATATCAACCCTATAAAAGCAGTAGAAGCAAATAAAATAGAACAGGTACCACCACAATTCAGAAAACCATTATATAATCTTAAATCATTACTTGAAAACAAACCAATAATAATAAACAAATTTGACATACCAAAAAAATACATAGTATATGATGTTGAAACATATAGAGACCTTGATTTCCTACACGGAATATTAATAAAAAACAAATACAAAGCATTTTTAAATGTGGAAAATATAGATGATAACCTTGAAAGATTTTTAAAATTCATAGATTCAACAAAAGATATAATAGTTCATTATGATGTTTATGACATAAAAAGACTTCAAATGATAACAAAAAACATATCACATCTATATAAATATCTCTACAAAATCGAAGACAGGTCATATGATTTATACGAAAAAATACAGAAAAATATAGCGATTCCAGTAACATCATATTCATTAAAAGACATAAGCAAATATTTTGGCTACAAATGGAGAACGGATTTAAACGGATATGCCATATTTATAGAGTACAAAAATTACTTAAAAGGACATAAAGAAAGTCTGGAAAAAATAATAAAATACAACGAAGATGATTGCAGGGCAACAGCAATGATAATGGAAAAATTAAGGGAGTTGATGAAATGAAAAGTGGATTTGTAGCAGTAGCAGGAAAACCAAATGTTGGGAAATCCACATTAATAAATGCGATAATGAAAAGAAAAGTGGTTATAGTGTCAGATAAACCACAAACCACAAGAAATAGGGTAAATTGCATATTGAATACACCAGATGCACAGATAGTATTGGTGGATACACCGGGGATACATAAACCATTACATAAATTTGGAGAATATATGGTAAAAATAGCAATAAACGCATTAAAAGGGCAGGATTTAATACTCTTTTTAATAGATCCAATAGATATGGTTAGAGAATCAGACCTGAACATAGCCAGAATAATAAAAGAATCCGGTATCCCCACAATACTGATAATAAACAAAGTAGATGCAGCAACACAAAATCAAATAGAAGAAGCAGAAAAAAGAATAAAAACAGTACTTGACGAAAAATCAAATGTCATAGCAGAATTCAAAATTTCTGCATTAACAGGTAAAAACATATCAGAATTACTTGAAAAAATAATAGAAGTATTACCAGAAGGGCCACAATATTTTCCTGAAGACATGACAACAGACAGGCCGTTAGCATTTATGATATCAGAATTAATAAGGGAAAAAATATTCCATTTAACCTCAGAAGAAATACCGCATTCTACAGCAGTAGTGGTGGAAGAAATAACAAATAAAGAAAACCTTATATATATCAGAGCAGAAATATATATTGAAAGACAATCGCAAAAAGGTATAATCATAGGACAAAAAGGAAGAATGATAAAAAAAATAGGAATGCTCGCAAGAAAGGATATAGAAATGCTACTTGATGACAGAGTTTATCTTGATTTATATGTAAAAGTAAAAGACAAATGGAGACAAAAAGATTCGATAATATTAAATACAATAGGACTGAAAAACGATCTGGAATAAAAACAAAATTTTTTGGATTCGTGTATAATTAAAATAAAAAATATAATAAATATATAATCTAAATATTTCAAAAAATAATATGAGAGAAAGCTTGAAATTTCCTGAAAAATTTTGAATGGAGTCGGTCAAAATCACATGGATGTGATTTTGAGTGAAACCGAGCACGGACGCGAGTTTGAACGACCGGCGGGAATGAAAAATTTTGAAGATTAGAAATTTCACCGCTTGATCGAATATTATTTTGAGAAATATTTAATAGTAAAAAAATAACTATACTATTTCTATTTCTATTTATTCATTAAAATCAATAAGCTCATCTGCTTCAAGTGCAACAGAAGTTGCTTCATGATAATAAATCTGTGTTGTAGAAATATTCTTATGTCCTGCAATCTGTTTCGCAGCTTCTATGCCATGGTTTAAAGCTATTTTTGTAATAACAGTATGTCTGAATGAATGTGCAGACAACTTTTTTCCGCCTCTAAAATCCTTCAAACCCAACTCATTAAAATATTTATCAATAATCATCTGAATAGCTCTTTCCGTTAAAGCATTTCCATATGAATTCTTTGAAAGTGAAATAAATAAAGGATCATTTGGTTTAACCTTTTTTATCTTATTCCTTTCTTTTAAATAATCATTTATCGCTTCATATACATCCTTATGAAGTGAAATTATAGAATCCTTTCCAACATGACCTTTGGATTTATAATGCAGTAAAACCTTATTATTTCTTTTTACAATATCTCTTATTTTTATCCTCGTTAAAGAATATGTTCTTATACCTGTATATGCGAGCAATTTTATTATTGCCATATTTCTTTTTCCAGACAAATTTGACGTATCAATAGTTTGAAAAATCTCTCTTATCTCATCGTCTGTTAATATATCCTTTTGATGTCCAAATGGTCTTTTGGCTCCTTTTACATTCCTTGCAATATTTGCATATAATCCTCTGTCTTCTAAAAAAGCAAAAAAACGCCTTATACCTGATAGGTATAAATTTACAGTATATGGACTTTTTTCCTTTAATAAAAAGGTTTTCCACATTTTAACTGTTTTTGGTGTTGGCTTTGATACATTGCGTTTTCTCAAATAATTTAAAAAATATTTTATAGACTTTGTATATTGTTTTTTTGTCTCATCAGTCACATCATCGAGTTCTTCAAGAAATTCAATGAGAATCTCATCAAATTTATTTATCTCTTTTCTTTCTATTTCCACAGCCAAAACCTCTTTTTAGTGGGATGTAATTTCTTTAAATACCTTATTCCTTCCAATACCCTATAATTTACTGTATCCTTTTCATAATTCCCAAATTCATCTGTTTTCCCAGCTTTTTTATCCATCATTATTTCTATCGCATCATCTACATTTTTTACAACATATATATGAAATTTATTATTTTTAATAGCTTCTTCAATCTCATGATTCAACACAATATTTTTAACATTTTGATATGGAATTACTACGCCATGTTTCGAGTTTAATCCCTTAATTTTACATACATTATAAAAACCTTCTATCTTTTCTATTATTCCACCAACAGGCTGTATATTCCCATTCTGATCAATAGAACCTGTTACAGCAAAATTTTGCTTTATTGGAACAGCTGATATTGCAGATATCAACGCCAAAACCTCTGCAAGAGATGCACTGTCTCCTTCGAGCATAGAGTATACCTGTTCAAAACTTATTGAGGCAGAAAATACCATGTTTTCATCAAGATGATATTTTGAATAAAAATAATTTTCTATAATATACGTTGATTTCCTGTGTATTTTTCCGCTCATATCAGAATCCCTTTGAATATCGAGCAATCCCGCCTGCTTTGCCGAGAAAACTTTAGCTGTTATCTTTACAGGCACTCCAAAGGATAACGTATCTACCTCCATAACCGTTAAACCATTTATCTGACCGATTTTCATACCATCTGTCTCCAAAATCAATTGCCCATCTTTTATTGAATCCATTATTTTATCCCTGTATAAAGAGAACATGTTTTCATGTTTTTTAATAGCCTCTTTTACAGCATTGCCATCAACATATGGTATAGTATCACTATATCTATCAGAAATATAATTTGATTCAAGTATAATGTTCTTTAATAATCCAAATTTTGCAGAAAGCTTATCATTTCTTCCATTAATTCGACATGAATACTTTATCAATTCTTCTATTGCCTTTTTCGTAAAATCCCTTAAATTATTTTCCTTTATTATATTTTTTACAAACTGTGCAAAATAATCAGCATTTTCCTTATTTAAATCTATTTCCGTATCAAAAGGTACCTTTATATTAAATAATTTTTTAAAATCGGGATCATAAGCATATAACATTTCATACATCCACTCTTCTCCTATTAAAATTACCTTTATATCAAGTGGAATAGGATCTGGCTCCAGAGTATGAACAACACTTAATCCCATTTTACCCTCTAAATTCTCTATCTTCACTTCCCTATTCATCAAAGCATTTTTTAACGCTTCCCATACATATGGATTTCTCATAACCTTTTCAGCATCAAGAATTAAATATCCACCATTAGCCTTATGTAGCATCCCTGGCTTTATCATCATAAAATCTGTTTTTAATACACCCATTTGCGAAATATACTCAATCTTCCCTATTAATGAAGAATAAGTTGGATCCGTTGCTTCTATTACAGGAGCTCCACTTATTGATGAATTGTCGATTATAATATTTACAGAATATTTCTTTCTATAATATTTTAATATATTTTCATCGGATAAAATTTCTGGGAAGTTTTCTGACAGGTCGTTTTTTATATCATTTAAATATTCAACCACATCAGAATTTCCATTATACTTTTTTATAAGATTCTCAAATATTCCAGATATTGTAAATAAAGCCCAATATTTTTCAAGATTTCTCAATTGTTCACGATAACTTTTATCAGTTTCTGTTATTTTTATCATAGCTTTTTCCATCAATTGCCTTAAAATAGGAGTTTTTTCTTCATACTTACTTTTTATATCTTCTGGTAATTTTTCATACTCCTCATCCGTTAGCTCTTTACCTTCATATACTGGTATAGTTACAGCACCGTCGGATGTAAATTGTAGCTTAAAACTCAAACTTTCCACTTGTTTTTTCAAATCTTCCCATATTTTTTTTCTTTCATTTAAATATTCCTGCTCTAATTGTGTCCTTTTTTGTGAAAAGTCCTCACCTTCAAGTCCTTTTTTTATAGCATTAAAAGCCATTTCTATGGTTTCTTCAAGCTCGTTTTTAAAAATTTTAGCCTCTCCAGATTTCAATGAAATGGCTTTTGGCCTCATCGAATTCTTAAAATTATAAACATAAATATAATCCTTTGGTGTTTTTTTATTTGTTGAATATTGTGCCAAAATATTTTTAGCAAAAGTCCTCCTGCCTGTATTTACTGGACCTGTTATAAAAATATTATGTGTTTTCTGTTCTATTTCAAGGCCCATTAAAATAGATTCGTATGCTCTTTTCTGACCGAAATATTGTGTTATTGGCTTTAAACTTTCTGTAGTTTCAAAATTCAATTGTGGCATATTAATCTTAAAATCCTCTAATTTTAATTTCAACATTTCACCTCCGTACTCGCCTGCGGTGGGTTATTGGATAAAAAACATTATAAAACCATTATGCTAACTCATTAAAATTATATCACACAATAATAATAAAATAGTGTGTCCAATTAGTAAAGCAAGCGAAAACTCGCAGATTGTCCGAAAAAATAGCGAATGTAGCCGGTCAATTTTGCACGGATGCAAAATTGAGTGAAGCCGAACACGGATGTGAGTCTGATACGACCGGCGAGAATGAGCTATTTTTGAGGATTAACAATCAAGGTTTGAGCGACTTTACTTTTTGGACATCGTATAATAATAAAAGGATATAGCAAATCACTATATCCTTTATTATTATTGGCATATGTTTTTATAATATTAAAAAATAACCTTTAAAACTGGATATTTTTTAGTCTCAGAAGGTGTATCATCAAGTGAAGAAAAATCTGTATTAGAACCACTCCATTTTAAAGTAGAATCCAAATTTTCAAGAGAATCAGCCTTATCGAATTCATCGGTATAAAACACATAAACAACATTGCTGTTAACACTAAAATCAATACTGTCAATGGTGTTCTCAAGGTAATTACCAGCAATTAAAGCACTGATATCAGCTGGCAAAGAATCCTCATTGTAATAATACTGAATAACAGAATTTTCCAGAACCTTCATATCGTTTATAATCTTTGTCATTTTCGCCTTCATTACAACATTATTTACCATAGGAACAGCAAATGCTCCCAGAATAGCAATAACCGCCAATACAATAAGCACTTCATACAAAGAAAACCCAGCTTTATTTTTCAAAGCCATCCCCAAACCCCCTTATATTAATTTTATAAAACAATAATATTATATCATGAAATGAGAAAAATGACAATGAAAAATCTAAATAATTAAATTTTTAAATATATTAAAGTAAATAATGTTATGTTATAATATATTTTATCTAAAAAGTATTATATTACAATAATTTAAGAATAGAAAAAGAAAAATAACGGAGGTGGAATTGTGGCGATATTAATAACAGGTGGTGCTGGATATATAGGATCTCATGCATGTATAGAATTTTTAAATGCAGGATATAAAATTGTAGTTTTAGATAATTTTTCAAATAGCAAACCAGAAGTATTAAATAGAATAAAAGAAATAACTAGAAAAGATTTCAAATTCTATGATATAGATTTATTAAACAAAAAAGATGTAGAAAAAATATTTGATGAAAATCAAATAGATGCAGTAATACATTTTGCTGGTTTAAAGGCTGTTGGTGAATCTGTAGCAATACCTTTGAAATATTATCACAACAACATAACAGGAACTTTAAACCTATTGGAAATAATGAAGGAA
This sequence comes from Marinitoga sp. 1154, assembly GCF_013363285.1. NCBI lineage: Bacteria > Thermotogati > Thermotogota > Thermotogae > Petrotogales > Petrotogaceae > Marinitoga > Marinitoga sp. 1154. The sequence goes on from NZ_LBFB01000009.1 coordinate 53,843, forward strand.
AAAAATGTAAAAAAAATAGTTTTCAGTTCATCAGCAACAGTATATGGGAATCCTGAAAAAGTTCCAATAACAGAAGATGCACCATTATCAGCAACAAACCCATATGGAAGAACAAAGTTATTCATAGAAGAAATATTAAAAGATTTATACATATCAGATAATGAATGGAGCATAGCATTATTAAGATACTTTAATCCAATAGGAGCACATGAATCAGGAAGAATTGGCGAAGATCCAAATGGTATACCAAACAATTTAATGCCATATATTACGCAGGTGGCAGTTGGGAAAAGAGAAAAATTATATGTATTTGGAAATGATTATAATACTCATGATGGAACAGGAGTGAGAGATTATATACATGTTGTGGATTTAGTAATTGGACATATAAAAGCATTGGAAAAAATAATGAATGAAGCAGGTGTAAAAGTATATAATCTTGGAACCGGCGTAGGATATAGCGTTTTAGATGTAGTAAAAGCATTTGAAAAAGCAAATAACATAAAAATACCATATGAAATAACAAATAGAAGACCAGGTGATGTGGATCAAATATATGCGGATCCAACAAAGGCTTTAAAAGAATTAGGATGGAAAGCAGAAAGAAATTTAGTCGATATGTGCAGAGATTCATGGAACTGGCAAAAGACTAATCCTAATGGTTATGACAGTTAGTTATACAAGTCTTTAAATTGACAAAACATGAGAGCCTAAAAACTCTCATGTTTTTGTTATATCTAACTATTTTTTATTCAAAAGATACGAAGAAGTAAAATAAGTTCTATAATAGAACGCTTTTTCAAAAAAATAGTTCTGTAAAAAAACGAAATAGAAAAATTAATATAAAAAGAATTATATTAGAACGATTTATGGTATAATACATATGATAATATAATAAGATAATTTGTTTCTGAAGGTGGTTAAAAAATGAAAATCGAGGATATTATTGAAAGATTGGAGTTAAAAACAGAGCGTCTTTTGACAGCTTTGCCAGAAAAAAAAAGACTGTATTTTCAAAATTTAGATAAATATGATAATAGAGGGATGCTATTTTATGGTCCACGAGGTGTTGGAAAAACAACGTATCTATTAACCAAAATAAGAAAAAATAATTTATTTTATATTTCAGGGGATGACCCTTTAATTGCTTCAATTCCCTTTTATGATTTGGCTGAAAATATTTTTTTAAATGGATATAGCGGAATAGTTATAGATGAAGTTCATTATATAAATAAATGGAGTATATATATAAAATCGCTATATGATTCCTATCCGAATAAAAAAATTTGGATAAGCGATAGCAGTAGTATTGTATTAAGAACAGGTATAAGTGATCTTTCAAGACGCTTTATTAAAGTAAGGATTCCATGGCTTTCTTTTAGAGAATATATTCATTTAGTAACTGGGTTAGAAATTGAACCAATAAAAACCCCGTTTAATTTCGATAAAAATGAGTTTTTGAATAAAATAAAAGATTTGGAAATTTTGAAATTATTCAAAGATTATGCAATATCAGGAACAAGACCATTTTTCCTTGAAGGGAATTTTTCTGAAAAAATGGAAAATATATTAGAAAAAACCATATATAGCGATATCCCGTTTTTTTTAAAGTCAACAAATGAAAATCATTTAAGATTGATGAAAGCAATAATTGGTTACTTGATATATTCAAAAATTCCAACAATTAATGTTGAAAAGATGTGCAAAGAATGGGGTATAAGTAAAAATAAATTATATGATTTATTAAATGTTATGTCAGAATCAGAATTAATAAATATTGTGTTAAAAGAGAGAGGTTTTAATGTAAATACAAAAGGAAAAAAAATATTTCTTTCAGATCCTGCGTATTATTATATTTTCAAAGGAGAAATTGGCAATTTTAGAGAAGCCTATACTGTTTTTGCATTAAAAGAAAAAGGGGAAATATTCGCATTAAAAAAAGAAGAAGACGGCGATTTTATTTGGAATGGGATAAAAATAGAAGTTGGCGGAAAAAATAAAAAAATAAAAAAGTCAGATTTTGTTATACGTGATGATATAGATTTGCCAATAAAAAATAAAGTTCCATTATGGATCTTAGGATTTTTATGGTAGTCAAAAGAAGGTTGTGGAGGTAAGTTATGAAAAAAAGCTAATAGAATATATATCTCCACAGCCATTTTTTTCTAAATTTAACAATTTCTTATTTTATTATAAAAACAAAATGTAAAAATTGTGCTATAATTAGATTTGAAAGAAAATACAGTTGGAGGCATGAAATGAAAATAAATTCAAATTTTTTAAAATTAATTGATTATATATTTTTAATGGTTTTTAATTTATATATAACTCAAAACATATATATATCATTTATATTTTCAACATCAATATATCTTGGAATTTACGCATTTAGAACATATGATTTTGAAAATATAGAGAGCTGGAATGATACAATAATTAGAGTTTTTGCTGGAACAATGCTGGGCTTTCTTGTAATATCAACATTTTATGTGATATTTGATGGATATATATTAAAAGAGTATTTTCTGGATAACTTTGTATTCAATATAATAGCTTTGCCAATAATTCATAAAATAAGTTATTATATTTTGTTAAAAAATATAACACCAAAAAAATATATAGTAATAGGGAAAAAGGAAGAATGGCATAAATTAATGAATGAAATAGAGAAAAAAAGTCTTGGAAAATTACAATTTGTTGAATATATAAATCCCTCGCCAGTCAAATTAAAAAAATTAATTAAAGTATATGATGGGGTATTAATAGCAGATCCTGAATTAGAAAAATTAGTAATTGATGAAATAAATGAATTTAAAGAGAATGGTGTAAAAGTTGAATATTTACCAGTGATTGTAGAGAGATTTTTAAAGAGAATACCTATACAAGTTGCTGAAAAATTTAAATCACACTACGAAGTGGCTTTCAGCGAAATAAAAGAATCACCAGCAAAAAGAATTGTGGATATATTCTTTTCCTTAATATTACTAATACTATTTTCTCCAGTAATAATAATATCTTATTTATTAATATTCTTTGAAGATGGAAAACCAGTTGTATTTAAACAAAAAAGAGTTGGTCAAAATGAAAAAACGTTTGTATTGATAAAATTTAGAACATTAAAAGACAAAAAAGATGAAAATAGATTTTCTAATCCTAATGAAAGAATAGATAATCATGTATTATTTTTTGGGAAATTTTTAAGAAAAACAAGGCTTGACGAAGTCTTGCAATTTTTTAATGTGTTAAATGGTACTATGAGTATAGTTGGTCCCAGACCAGAAATGGAACATTTCCACAATATGGCCAAAGAAAATATTCCAATGTATGTGTTTCGTTTAAAATTAAAACCAGGAATTACCGGATGGGCACAAATAAATTATAAACATACGACAACATTAGAAGATTATATAAGAAAAACAGAATATGATTTATATTATATAAAAAATAGAAAATGGTTATTAGACTTTAAAATTATGATACAAACAGTAGAAACAATATTTGGCTTAAAAGGTTCAAAATAATGGAGGCAGCAAAATGTGGCAAATTTTATTAATAATATCATTAATACACATTTTTTTTGTTTTTATAGCAGTAATCTATAATGTTTTAAAAAAATCAAAAAAAGAATATCAAAAGAATATTGAATTTCCTGAAATAAGTATATTAATTCCTGCTTATAATGAAGAAAAAAACATTGAAAATAAGATAAAAAATATATTAGTTCAGGATTATCCACAAGAAAAATTAGAAATATTAGTAGGTTCAGATGGCTCGACAGATAAAACTGTAGAAAAAGCTAGAAAATTTGATAATGTAAAGGTGTTTGATTTCAAACGAACAGGAAAATCTGGTGTGCTCAATAAATTATTTAGAGAATCATCAGGTGAATATATTTTAATATCAGATGCTGATACAGTATTTTTATCTAAAGACGCGATAAAAAAGGCTGTTTTAAGTAAAGCCGAAATGGTTACAGGGATTGTAGGGAGCAAGGAATTACCTGGATTTAAAAAATATTGGAATGTAGAATTTAATATAAGAAACTTTGAAAGTTATTTTGGGAAATGTGTAGTCTCAAGCGGAACATTTATTTTTATAAAAAGAGAATATTTTCCTAAAATTCCAGAAAATATAATAGCAGATGATTTGTTTATACCATTGGGAGTTATAAAAAATGGTGGTAAAAGCATTCAAAATGATGAAATAATTTGTAAAACAGAGCATGAAAAATATACAACAAAATCATATTTTAGAAAAAAAATAAGAATAGTTAGGGGTGGCATTCAAATATTAAAAGAGTATTTTGAATTAAAATCAGATTTTATATCTTTCCTTTTTTTCTTTCTACATAAAATAAGCAGATGGTATATGGCGTTTTTCTTTTCGCTATTTTTATTAGCTTTTAATATAAAGATTTTTGGAATATTTGCAATGATTTCTATAATATTATTTTTGATATCAAGAAAATTTAGAATGTTTATGATTGATTTATTTGTCCCGGTAATAGCAACAATTATAGAATTTATTAAGCCAACAAAATTTGGTGGTTGGGAATTTTAAAAAAGGGGCTGGTAAAATCTCTGAAAATCTTTTGAAGTTTTTATTATTTGGTTTTTTCTGGTTACCAGTTTTGTTTTTTGGTGATGATATAATATATATTTCTGAAATATTTGTTGCTTTTCTTTTTATAAAAATGATAAAAAATAAAAAAATAGAGTTGAAATATTATTGGTATTTTTCACTTCCAATAATTCTTTTTTTCTATAGAATAATACTTTCTTCTTTTGTTGGTACAATATTAGTCCCAAAAGAATACATTTTATTTTTTAAACAGATAGAATATTTTGTTATACTAATTATTTTTTATGATTTTTTTCAAAAAAATAAATATGATGAGATAAAATTATTTAAATATTTAAATATATTGTTTATCTCTTATGTTGCATACATATTATTTGATGGGTTAACTCATTTAGGAGAATTTCATAGAGCAGTTATTCCTTTTAAAAAAGGTGTAAGCAGTAGCTTATCGGGATTATTTTCATCTATTGGTATATATATTTCATATTTAAATATTGTGAATAATAAAAATAAATTATTAAATATATTATTATTGTTATTAAGCGTTGGTGCTTTGGTTCTTACATTCTCAAGAACGTCACTTCTTGCGATGTTTTTGGTATTTTCCATTTTTTATGTTTTTGAGTTTATATATTCCAAAAATAAGAAAAAAATAATATTGAGTATTATAATATTATTATTGATATTGAGCACATTAAGTATTATTTTTAATTCTTTAGATTACAAATATGGAATAAAATCATTTGATTTAAATGGGATAATAAAAATGTTAAAGTATGATAGGTCATTCTATATTAGAATTCATTATATAGCCAAACCTGCAATTAAAAAAAATATAGGAGAGGATACCTTTAGCACGTTTATAAATACTATTTTTGGTAATGTATACAATTCACAAAATATATGGGACAATCAATATCTAATGTTATTCAATAATTTTGGATTTTTAGGACTTACTATATACATATTGATATATTTAAAAATATATTCTATGATATTAAAACAGTACAATCACATATTCAGTAAATTAATGTTTTTAATAACAACGCATATAGTTATTGCTGGCAGCACATTAGAGTCTATGACTAATATATATGTATTTTTGAATATATATTATATACTGATAGCATATTTGATATATAAATCTGGAGGTTATGAAAATGGACACATTAACAATAATGAAAAATATGTATAAAAGATGGAAAATATATTACTGGTTGTCTTTTATCCTAACAATAGCTTTTGGGATACTTTTTATAAGATATTCAGATAAAAAATATACATCAAAAATGCTTATAGAACTAAATGATTCACAAAAAACATCATTTATATCTTCCAACTTGGTTGATATAAACTCTTTAATAGGTAGAAGTAATATTAATACAATAGCTTCTGAAAAGATAAGATTGATTTCAGAACCTGTTATAGAGAAAATAGTTGATGATCTTGATTTAGTGGGTTATTATAATAAAAACTTGAACATCATCAGAAAAATACTTAAAACAAAGATTGAAAAAAGAAATGCTATTAATATTTTGAAAAAACAGATAGTACTTGAAGAAGTTCCTTCAACAAACTATATTTATGTTAGTTTTACTTCAACTGATCCGACACTATCAGCTTCGGTTTTGCAAAAGGTTTATGATTATTATATAGAATACACAACCAATGAACAAAAAGCGTTTTTTAATATTTATAAATCTAAGCTTGAAAATATGAAAAAAACTTTAGAAGAGGAATTGAATAAAAAAAATCAGGAAATTATAGATTTTGAATTAAAAAATAAAATCTTTTCAAGTTCATTACCAAAAAACCTGATAGACAAATATTACGAAGTATATAATAACCTTTTCGAACTGGAATCTCAGAGATTTGAATTAAAAAATAAAATTGAACTGTTTGAAAATAATTATATGAATATAGATGAATCTTTAAAGAAAGAATTAATAGTATCTTCAAACCAGAATATTTCTTCTTTGAAGAAAAGTTTATTAAATGAAAAATTAGAGTTAGAGACACTAAAATCCACAAATCCCAATTCTCCTAAAATTTATGAAATGGAAACCCATATAAAGTTATTAGAGCAGGAAATAGATAACGAAATTGAAAAAATACTTTCTAATGAATATCTATATTTGGATACAGTATCAAAAAATGATTTTAAAGAATATGTTTCTTTAAAATCACAATATGAAAAATTGGATGTATATAAAGCTTTTTTAGAAGAAACATTAAAGAATATTGATAACAAAATGTATTCTCAATCTCCATTATATTATGAATATTTTAATCTCAAAAAAGAACAGGAACTAACTTCAAAAAAAATATCAGAAATAAGCAGTCTAATCAATCAAATAAATTTAAAAGATTTTTCAATCACTCCAAAATTTGATATTATTGAAAAACCATACCCTCCAAAAAGCCCGTCATCTCCAAATAAAAATTTAATTTTTGCCTCATCATTATTTTTAGCAATAATCATGGGCTTTGTAGGTATTTATTTAAGAGAACATTTTAATAATAAAATAGTTGATGTTGAATTGTTTAAACAATACTTTAAAGAACCAGATATATATGATGATTTAAAATTCAGTAATTTTAAAAAATATTTATATAATAATGATATAAAAAAAGCTATAATTTATCCTTTAAATTTTAAAGGATTTGATTATTTATTTGATGAATATGAAATATATGTAATAAGAAAAAATGCACAATTGAAAGATATTAAAGATATAAGAGAAAAAATAAATAAAATAGAAAAAATAATAATAATAGTTGATTCAGACGAAAAGACCGATATAGAGTTATTTAAAGAAATCAAACATAGATTTGTCATAGTAAAAGAAAATATATCTAAAATTGAGGATATAAAAAAAGTTAATAATTTAGTCGAAACAAAATTTATATATCTATAGGAGTGGAAAAAATTGAAAAAAATGTTCTTAATTTCTGGACCAATTGGTCCAGTTGTTGGTAGTAATCAGTCGTTTAAAAACACTTTAATAGAATATTTAAATAATAACTATGAAGTTTATCATTTTGCTTTTTTTTATAAATACAGTAAGAAATATGATTTGAGTGAATTCTTAAACTATAAAAATTATCACTTTTTTGGAACACCAGATTTATTTGAATATTTTAGAAACATAATAAGTAAAAAAAATACTAAAAAAGAAGTAGAAATACCAATTCCTCATCCTGATTCCATCGTAAAACCGGAATCTGAAGTAACATCATTTCAATCAATATTTTTTATATTCTATACCATCTTTGAAAGTATAAGAACTATTTTATTAGCTTTGTTTATAAAACCAGATTTAATTTATTCATATGAAGTTTTTTCAACAATACCAGGATTATTGATAAAGAAAATATTTAAAATCCCAGCAGTAAAAAGATTCCAGGGAACTTATCTTGATTATAATAATCTGAATAATAAAAAACTCTGGTTTCACAAATTAGCCTATAAATTAAAATTTGATCTAGCAATAATGGCAAACGACGGAACAAAAGGTGACAAAGTATTAGAAAAATTAGGCATAACAAATTATTTATTTTTATTAAATGGATTGGACAGCAAATTATTAGAGGAAATAGATAAAAAAAAGATTTCAGATTTAAAGAAAAAACACAATTTAGAAAATACTTTTGTATTAGGAATATTTAACAGATTTCATCCTTTTAAAAGAATAGATAGAGCAATATACCTATTAAAAGAAACAATAAATAATGGAATAAATGCTAAACTTCTCATAGGTGGTATGGGCGGACCTATGAAAGATTCGCTAAAAAAATATGCACAGAAATTAGGTGTTCAAGATAATATAATATGGTTGGGAAGAATTAAATATGAAGATATGAAATATTACTACAATTTATGTGATGTGGTTTTAATAGTTAATGATTATGCTAATACAGGAAATCAAATGTTAGAGGTTTCATACCTTGGTATTCCTGCAATAGCTACTGATGATGGAAACAATTCAAAATTTCTGAATTTTAATAACATATACTATGTAAAACCCGAAGAATTTTCAAAGCAGGCAATAGAAGGTATAAAATATTTCTATAACAGCAAAAGAAAATATCAAAAAAACAGATTAAATACATGGAAAGAAAGAATGGAAATAGAGATAAAAGAAATAGAAAAAATTTTGGAGGAAAAGAAATGAAAATAATCAGTTTAATAGGAGCAAGACCGCAGTTTATAAAAGAAGCAGTATTACATAAAGAATTTGAAAAAAATGGAATAAAAGAAATTCTTGTTCATTCAGGGCAACATTATGATAAAAACATGTCAGATATATTTTTTAAAACATTAAAAATAAAAAATCCAGATTATTATTTAAATATTGGGTCTGGAAATCATGGAGAAATGACTGGAAAAATAATGATAGAATTTGAAAAAATAATATTAAAAGAAAAACCAGATATAGTTTTAGTATATGGAGATACAAACACAACATTAGCAGGAGCAATAGTTGCTAGTAAATTAAAAATACCAGTAGCCCATGTAGAAGCTGGAATAAGACAAGAGCCAAAAGATATGCCCGAAGAAATAAACAGAGTATTAACAGATAGAATATCTAATTATTTATTTTGTCCAAGCAAATTAGCAGTAGAAAATTTAAAAAAAGAAAATATAACAGATGGAGTATATTTTGTAGGAGATATAATGTATGACCTATATAAAATAATGGAAAAACAATTCAAATATGAAATATTTGAAAAATTAAAACTTAAAGAAAATGAATATATATTAATGACAATGCATAGAGACTTTAATGTAGATAAAAAAGAAAAATTGGAAAAAATATTAAACCAAATAGAAAAAATATCAAAAGAAAAAACGATAGTATTTCCAATACATCCAAGGACAAGAAAAAGAATAAAAGAATTTAAACTGGAAAAATACTTAGAAAAAGTAATAAAATTAGACCCCATAGATTACTTAAACCTAATGGGATTAGTAAAAAAATCATGGAAAATAATAACGGATAGTGGAGGATTACAAAAAGAAGCCTATTTTGCACAAAAACAAGCAATAGTAGTAATGCCAGATACAGGATGGCGAGAATTAATAGAATTAAAATGGAATAAACTCGCAAATGAAAACGATTTATACGAAAAAGCATTTGATGAGAATGAAGTAAACTATCCAAAAAATGTATATGGTGATGGGAATACAGGTGAAAAGATTGTTAAAGTTATATATAGTGAGGGATAATCAATGAAAATTCTTTTCATAAATGGGTTGCATCCAAAACCAAATAATAAAATGAGTGGTATTTTTATCACAAATAGATTAAAATATCTAAAAAATTTTTCAAAAATAGAATATTATTCCATTTCTCCAATAATGAAAGATAGTATTTCATTAAAATTTCTAAGAAAGATTATGAATAGACCTTTAAATATAATATATCCATCAAAAATAACTGTAGAAAATGTAGAATTTAATTTTATTAATATAAATACTAATATTTTTACAAGAATTTTTTATAATTTTCCAAGAATGGCAGCTAAAAGCATTTTAAAAATTATAAATATAAAAGAATATGATTTAATTCATGCGCATTGGATATATCCGCATGGATATATTGCGAAAATTATAAGTGAAAAATATAAAATTCCATATATAGTAACGGCACATGGAAGTGATATTCATTTTTTCCCGCAAAAAGATTTTAATGTAAAGAAATTTACAATAGAAACATTAGAAAATTCAACTAAAAATATTTTTGTAAGCACAAGTCTTCTTGAAAAAGCAAAAAAATTTGGTTTTAGCGGAAAAAATTCAGTTGTAATACCAAATGGAGTAGATTTATCTAAGTTTAAAATTTTAAATAGAGAAAAAATAAAAAAAGAAATAGGATTAGATGAAAAAGTTGTAGGATTTGCAGGTGGGCTTAGTTTCGTAAAAAGGGCGGATAAATTACCTGAAATATTTAATATTATAAATAGTAAATTAAAAAAAATTTCTTTTCTTTTAATTGGTGAAGGCAAATATAAAGAGAAAATAATAAATGAAACTAAAAATTTAGATGTAAAGATAATGGGATATATTAATCCAGAAAAAATGCCATATTATTTAAATGCAATGGATATAATGATACTTCCAAGTAGAAATGAAGGCTTTGGAGCTGTTTTAATAGAAGCAATGGCTTGTGGAACATATGTAATAGGCAGCAGTAATGGGGGAATACCAGAAGTTATTAAAAGTTATGGAAGTATAATTAATGAGGGGGGGAATTTTGAAAAAAGAATTGCGGATGAAGTTGTAAGAGTATTAAAAGAAGGATATGATAGAGAAGTATTAAAAAATTATGCTAAAAATTATGATTGGAATCTAATTATAGAAAAAGAAGTAAAAATTTACAAAGAAATACTAGGTGATAAAAAATGTTGAAAATTTTAAATTTTATATATTCATTTTCAAAAACAGAAGAAAAATTAATCACATTATATTATAAATCATATAGTGGATCTAACACTTTGTCATTATATAAATTTATTCCAGAAAATTTTAAAAAAAAATATATTATAAGTTTATACAAAGAAAGAAAAACATCATTGAAAAGTCTTATAAAAAACAAACAATATGATCAGTTAAATAAATTTTTGAGAAAGTATAAAAAAATATTTGAATCTAAAATGTTGATTACCACTCATGGACCGATAATTAAGAAAAAAAAATTAATAAATATCGAATTATGGCATGGTTTTCCTTTAAAATCAATTGGTTTAATGGATAAAAATGAAAAAAATATAAAAAGAATAAAAAAAATATGGAAAAAAACAGATTATATGCTCTCCTATTCTCAGTTATATAATGTACTAATGGTTGCTTGTGAAGGTATAGATATCAATAAATTTGTAATAACTGGTATGCCAAGAAATGATTTTTTATTTAAATCAGACGGTAAAAAAAATCTGTCAAAAATTTTTGAAGTTGGCAATAAGAAAGTTGTTTTTTTCATGCCGACTTTCAGAAAAGGTTATAAAGGAGAAGAAGGAAATAAAAATTTTAATAATGTTTTTGGCTTTGAAAAATTTAATGAAAAGGAATTTTTGAAATTTTTAAAATTAAATAATATTTTATTTATTGCCAAACTTCATCCAAATGAAGAGAATAAAGTAAAAATAAATATAAATGAGGATAATTTTAAATTATTAAAAGATTCAGATTTAGAAAAGAATGATTTAGATCTATATGAATTGATAAATGGGGTTGATTTGTTAATTACAGATTATTCATCAATATACTTTGATTATTTGTTGTTAGATAGACCTATAATTTTTACCCCTGTTGATTTAGAAGAGTATAGACAAACAAGGGGGTTATTATTAGAGCCATATAATCAGTGGACACCAGGAGAAAAAGCAACATCACAAAATTCCCTTCAGGAAACTATATTAAAAGTATTTACAAAAGATAAATATAAATCTAAAAGAAATGAATTAAAAAACATTGTTCATTATTACCAAGATGGTAATTCAAGTCAAAGGGTTTGGAATTTAATAGATAAAATAATGGAGGAATAAAATGACTCTTTTTAAAAAAAGTGTAAAAACATTTTCTTGGTCATTTTTAGGAAGCGGTTTAGGATTTGTTTTTCAATTATTAATTGCTAGAATATTAGGAGCCTCTGAATTTGGTAAAGCAAATGTTATTTTAGGATTTGTTGGTACATATTATACATTATTGAATTTCGGATTACCAACACTTTTGATAAGAGAAAGTGCAAAAAATAAAAATAATTCTATTAATTTATTTTCTAATTTTTTCTATCTATATTTTATTTTAGATATTATTTTTTTACCTGTAATATATTTTACCTTAAGGTATAGTTTGAGAAATATAGGTTTATGGAATATTTTCAATATTGTTATTATCTTGCTTATGATATTTCTTACTCAAACGGCAAATCTATTATATGCTTATTTTATTGGAATAAAAAAACAGAATTACACAAGTTTTTTAAGAGATACATTAACAAGATTAATAAGAATTTTTAGCTTTTTTTTAATCTATATTTTTATTTCTAACTATATATCATATATTTTAGCTGCTTTAATTTCATTTTTTGTCCCTTTATTTATCGCTCTTTTTCGTATAAAAAAGATAAAAAATATTAAAATTAAATGGATTTTAATAAATTCTTGGCAATTTTACTTAATTTCTATTACTTATACTTTATATAACAGTCTTTCAAAAATTTTACAAAAACTATATGCAACTAATGAAACTGTTGGATATTTATCTGTTGGCATTACTTTGGGAAGTATTGGTGTAATATTAGGCTCATCATTAGCTTCGGTATCTATGCCGGAGTTTGCTCATGCTTGGAAAGAGAAAAATATGAAAAAGATAGATTTAATATTTAAAGAGGTTTCGCGTTGGAATGCATATGTAATGTTACCAATTGTAATATTTTTATTACTAAATGTAAAAAGGATTTTAGAATTTCTTGGAAAAGATTATGCAAATGGAACTATTATAGTTTCGATAATATTAATTTCACAATTTTTGAATTCATTTGTTGGTCCAAATGGAACATTATTAAATATGTCAGGATATCAAAGATTTGAAATATATAATGGTATTGCTATGATTATAACTGGAACAACAATAGGTATATTGTTAGGGCCAAAATTTAGTTGGGGAATAGCCGTTTCATTGGCAATAGCAACAATAATAGTAAATTTACTAAAATTTATAGAAGTTGGCATAATTCATAAAATATATCCTTATAATATAAAAACATTTGTGTATATAATTTTAGAGGGTTTTTATTCTTTTATTTTATTTCTATTGTTTAAAAAGATTAATCAAACGATATTATGGTTTTTGTTAAATAGTATTTTGATTTTGGTTACAATAATATTTACATTTCGTTTTTCTCCTAATATTGAAGATAGAAATATAATAAAAAAATTTATTAATAAAATTTTGAGGTGAAAACATGAAAAAAAAAATTGTTATAACATATGGTACTTTTGATTTATTTCATATAGGACATTTAAAATTATTACAAAGAGCTAAAGAACTTGGAGATAAATTGATTGTTGCAGTTTCGACAGATGATTTTAATAAGATAAAAGGGAAAAAATCAATAATTCCGTATGAACAAAGAGTTGAAATAGTGAGAAATATAAAATGTGTTGATATGGTTATTCCTGAAAACAGTTGGGATCAAAAAATTGAGGATATCAAAAAATATAAAGTTGATATATTTGTTATGGGGGAAGATTGGAAAGGGAAATTTGATTTTTTAAAAAAGTATTGTGAGGTTGTTTATTTGCAAAGAACAGAGGGGATATCATCAACAGAAATAAAAAATATATTACAGCATATCTCAAAATTATCAACAACAGAATTAAAAAAAGCGTTAGATATACTTACTAAAATAGATTTCGAGGAGTTAAAAGAAGCTTTTATAATATTAGAACAATTGAGAAAAGATTTGTGGTGAAAACATGACAATACTAATAATAGGATATATGCACCCGAAATATGATAAAAGGGTATATAGAACAGTAAAAGCATTATCAAAAGAGAATAAAGTAATATATCAATACTGGACAGATAAAGATGAAGAAGAATATATAGAAGAAAATATAAAATATTTACCAATAAAGTATAAAAAAAATATTCAGGCAAGTCCTATAATAAAACTAAAAAACAGAAGAAAATTAGATAAAAAAATATTAAAAATTATACAAGCTTATGATTATGATATATTATACATGCATCATTTTTTTGCGAGTATGCCAATTGAACCTTTTAGAATAGCAAAAAAAAGAAAGAAAAAAATAATATATGATATACATGAATACCATCCGGAAAATTTCTTAAATAATTTATCTGGAATAAAAAAACAAATAAAAGAAAAAATATTATGGAAAATCTTCAAAAAACAATTAAAGTTATCAGATAAATTGATTTTTGTATCTAAAGATATACAAGAAGATATATATAATGTGTTGAGTATAAACAAAAGCTATTATATTCAAAAAAATTATGCAGAAATATCAATAAACTCAAAAAAAAAGTTAAAAGAAATATCTTTTGTAGGAAAAATAAATAGAAACTTAGATGAAGAAAAAATAATTTTGAAGAAATTAAATCAAAAAGGTTTTTCATTCAGAATAATAGGAATGGAATCAGATTATTTCAAAGACATACCTCATGAATATACAACATTCTTACCATATGATCAAATGATAAAAGAATTGTCAAAATCATCCTTTTCCTTAATTTCATTTAATACTATAAAAAATAGAAGTTATAAGAATGATTTATTTTCCTTACCAAACAAATATTATGACTCCATAGCAGCAGAAACACCAGTAATAGTAAAAAATACGTTTATTTCAATGGCAAAGGAAGTTGAAAAATTAAAAATAGGGGTAGTTATTAATCCGAAAAATGTAGATGAATCAGTGGGAAAAATATTAGAAGCGTATAATAATTACGATGAATTATTAAACAATATAAAAAAACACAAAAATAAGTTTATATGGGATGAAGAAAAAGAAAAAGAGTTTATTAATTTTGTGTTATCTCAGGGATAAGGGGGAATTATAAAATGAGAAAAGTTTCTGTTGTTATTCCAGCATATAACGAAGAAAAGCACATATCAAAATGTATAGAATCTTTGCTGGCCAATGATTATGAAAACATAGAAATAATTGTTGTTGATGGCATGAGCGAAGATAAAACAAGAGAAATATTAAAAAAATATGATAATATAAAAATAATTGATAACGAATTAAAAATAACTCCTGTAGCTTTGAATATAGGAATAAAAGAAGCAAGTGGAGATTATATTATGATAGCAGGAGCTCATACAACATATTCAAAAAATTACATATCAGCATGTATAAAAAGATTAGAAGAAAACAAATGCGACATAGCAGGAGGCTTGGTAATAACAAATCCTGGAAATAACACATCAACAGCAAAAGCAATATCAAATGTATTATCCCATCCATTTGGAATAGGCGGTGCAAAATACAGATTAAATAATTCAAAAGAAGAATACGTTGATACAGTAGCATATGGAATATATAAAAAAGAAGTATTTAAAAAGGTTGGAATGTTTGTCCCACAATTAAAAAGAAATCAGGATATAGAAATGAATTTAAGATTAAAAAATGCAGGAATGAAAATAATGCTTATACCAGAAGCAAAAGCTTATTACTACGCCAGAGATAATTTTAAAGATTTATTTAAAAATAACTTTTTAAACGGGCTATGGATAATCCTTTCAACACATTATTCCAAAAAAGCATTTTCATTAAGACACATAATACCTCTATTTTTTGTACTGTTTTTATTAATTGGAACAATAGCCTCTATTTTTTCACCAATTGCAAGGATTCCATTTTTTACAATTCTTTCCCTTTACATAATATTATCAATATATTTTTCCTTAAAAATATCATTAAAAAATAAAAATTTAAAATTATTTATACCAACATTATTATCTTTTTGGATATTACATATATCATATGGTATAGGATCTATATATGGATTATTCCTTATACTATAAAATTATACGGTCATATAAAATACTAATATCAAATCGGGCATAAAAAGCCCGATTTTTCATTTAAAGTTTGAACACTTTGGCTTTTTAGAGGTTGTATTATGATATAATAATTATAAAGTAGATAGTCTAAAAAGTCAAATTCACTCAGACAGCTTGATTGCTAATCCTAATAGATTTGAATATAAAGTAAATATGCACTGGGGGTGTAAACAATGAAATTAAAACGACTACCAATAGGAGATAGTGATTTCAAAACAGTAATAGAAGATAATGCATACTATATAGATAAAAGCATGTTAATAAAAGAAATAATAACAGGAGGCAGAGAGGTGGGATATGGAAGAGCAGATTTAATATTAATCCCTAAAAACAAAACCTGGAATAATATTTGAATTCAAAAAATATTATAAAAAATATGTGGAAATAGTAGTGAAAGAATAAGGCTATTCAAAATAGCGTTTAACTAAGAATTAATATATCGCCTGATATATTAATTCGTTTTTAAAAAAAAACAACGGTATCGCAAAACATTTGAAATACAAAACAATTTATGTTAAAATAGCTATGCGTAATATATATATAATATATAATAAAATAATATATAATAAAATTTATGGTGTCCAATTAGTAAAGCGAGCGAAAACTCGCAGATTGTCCGAAAAAATAGCGAATGAAGCCGGTCAATTTTGCACGGATGCAAAATTGAGTGAAGCCGAACATGGATGTGAGTCTGATACGACCGGCAAGAATGAGCTATTTTTGAGGATTAACAATCAAGGTTTGAGCGACTTTACTAATTGGACATCGTAATAAAATTAAATAGACTTGACAATTTAAATTATTATAGTAAAATATACATAGAGGAAAAATTCCTCAAACAAATCTTTTAGCATACAAATAATGATTGGAGGAATACAATGGATCCAGAAATCTATGAAGACGAATTAACTCTTGAAGACATAATACACATATTTAAAAAACGTTTTTGGTGGTTTTTTGCAACAGTAGTAATAACAGTAGCATTGACCATACTTTATTTATTCTTAACAACACCAATATATGAAGCAAGCGTTACATTAAAAATAGAACCACAATCACAAGGGTCAGTTGCAGATATATTTACATCACAACTATCTTCTTCAAGGCCTGAAATATCAACAGAGGTTGAATTAATAAAAAGCAGAACAAACATAGAAAAAGTAATTAACAATCTAAACTTAACAGAATATTTCAAAAATAAATCAAAAGACAGTGAAAAAGAAATAACAAAATTGGATATTATAAAAACAGTGTCGGAAATGATAAGCGTGTCGCCTGTAAAAGACACAAATATAGTAAAAATATCAGTTCAAAGTGATGATCCAGAATTAGCCAAAAACATAGCCAATGAATTGGCAAGCGTATATAACGAATTCTTAAAAACATTATCAAAAAACGAATATACGGTAAAACGAGAATTCATAGAAAAACAAATACCAAAAGTAGAAAATGATTTAAAAGCAGCAGAAGAAAAAATAAGAAAATTCAAAGAAGAAAATAAAGTATTTTTACTCGATGAAGAAGCAAAAAATATTCTTTCGTTTACCTTAGAATATGACAAACAAATAAATTCTTACAATCTTCAATTAGAAGAAAATAATGCAAAAATAAAAGCATTTAATGATTTACTAAAAAAAGTTGATGAAAAAATAATATCATCAGAAACCATATCAACAAACCCGTTCATTAATCAATTAAAGTCAAAATTGATTAATTACAAAGTAGAATTGGCAGGATTAACAAATATATATCCAGAAACAGATCCAAAAGTAAAAGAAATAAAAGATAAAATAGCAGAAACAGAAAAACTATTAAAAGAACAAGTAGCAAAAATAGTAACATCGCAGGTAAAAACAATTAATCCTGCATACCAGGATATATATTTGCAGTTAATTGAAGCGCAATATACAACAGAAATACTGAAATCAACAATACAGGCATTAACAAAACTAAAAGAAACATATAATCAAAAATTTTCAAAATTGCCATTATTAGAACAACAATTATTAGAATTACAAAGAGATATAAAAGTAAAAGAAAATTTATATACATTATTACTTGAAAAATTAGAAGAAACAAGAATAGCAGAAGCTGGAGTAATAGGGACAGCAAAATTAATAGATTCTGCAATAACTCCAAACCAACCAATAAAGCCAAATAAAAAATTAACAGCAGCAATAGGTTTAGTATTAGGAATATTCCTGGGAATTTTAGTTGCATTTATAATAGAATATGCTGATAAAAGTATAAAAGATGAAGAAGAAATAAAAAGAATGGCAAAAGGTAAAATTATACTTGGAAGAATACCAACATTTGAAATGAAAAAAGAATATGAGAACCCAGAATTAATAGTGTTAAATGAACCAATTTCACCAGTAGCAGAATCAATAAAATTAACATCAGCAAATATAAACTATTCAGTAACCCCAGAACCAAAAGTTATATCAATTACAAGTGCAGGACCTGGCGAAGGAAAGACAATAACATCAGCAAATCTTGCCATATCATATGCACAAAATGGACTAAAAACATTGCTTATTGACATAGATATGAGAAAACCAAGAGTTGAAAAAGCTTTAGGTTTAGAAAGGATCAATGTTGGTGTGGTAAATCACATATTAAAGAATGTTCCTATAGAAAGAATAACGCAGAATTATATGGAAAATTTAGATATAATACCAGTTGGGCCATTACCGCCAAACCCAACAGCATTATTAACCTCTAAACAATTTGGAGAGTTAATGGATACATTAAAAGAAAAATACGATAAAATCGTAATAGATTTACCACCAATTCTGGCAGCGGCAGATTCATTGATAGTTTCTAAACATACAGATGGTTTGATTTTAGTAGTAAGAGCAGGAAAAACTCAAAAACATTCATTAAAAATAGCTTTAGAAAATGTTATAACCTCAGACAATACCCTTTTGGGTTTAATAATAGATGATATAAATGAAAAGAATTCAGGATATTATTATTATTATTATTATTATTATTATGAAGATGGGCAGAAAAAGAAAAGAAAAAAGAATAAGAAAAACAAAAATTAACAAAGGATGGGGATTTCATGTTTGATATACATAATCACATATTGCCAGTAGATGATGGGCTAAAAACCATAGAAGAAGCTATAGAAACATTAAAAGAATACAAAGAAAATGGAATAGAAACAGTATTTTTTACTCCGCACATAAACCACCCAACAGTAAAAACAGATATAGAAAAAATAAAAGAAAGCTACGAAAAACTGCAACCATATTGTGAAGAAATAGGTATAAAAACAAATCTTGCAAGCGAATTATATCTACAGCCAAATAAAAATATGGGATTTATTCCACTAAAAGATTATTTCATATTAATAGAATTGCCAACAAAAATATATCCTATGTATTTAATAGACAAAATATTTGATTTACAATTAGAAGGATATGAAATTATCCTTGCACATGTAGAAAGATATCAATGGCTTCAGGATAATGAAAAATTAATAGAAAAATTAAAAACAATGAATGTATACTTTCAAATGAATTTAGAATATCTGGAAAAAGATAAATATTATTTAAAAAATGACTTAATAGATTTTATAGCAACAGATTATCATGGAAAAAAAAGAGGACCAATAGATTTTTCATTATTTAAAAAGTATGAAAATATAATAGAAAAAGGGAAAAAAATATTGAAATTATAAGCGAAGGTGGAAAAATGCATCGATTACCCAAGATTTTAGACTTAATTATAATTTTTGTTGTAAACATATTATTATTCAATTATAGCTGGTATATATCATTAATAATATCAGTAGCTTTATTCTTAGGTTTTTATGCATTCAGGATTTATGATTTGGAAACAATGAAATCATTGAATGAATCGATAATAAGATTATTCGCAGGTTTTTTGCTTGGTTCTGTAATATTGCTTTTCTTTTATCCTTTCTTTTTAGAAAACAATATAAACAGAAATACATTTATAAACAATCTCGTTCTTTCTATAATATTCATTCCTTTTTTCCATAAAATTGAATATATTTTATTTGAAAAACATGCAAAACCAAAAAGATATTTAGTTATTGGGAAAAAAGAAGAAATAGGGCATATATTAAAAGAAATTCAAGAAAAAGCATTAAATAAATTACAGTTTATAGACTATATAAATCCATCACCAATAAAATTGGAAGAATTAGTAAACAATGGATTTTCAAAAAAAGAAGAAACCAGAATAAATAAAATAATAAGATTCACATATAAGAATTATCCTGCAAAATATGATGCAATAATTATAACAGATCCAAAATTAGAAGAAAGAGTAAAAGATAAATTAGAAGAATATAAGACATCTGGTATAGAAATAGAATATCTTCCAAACATAGCAGAAAAATATTTAAAAAGAATACCACTTGAAGTAATAGAAAAATTCAAAGAATATTATTCTATTATTTTTGAACAGGAATATGAATCGCCAGGTAAAAGAATTTTGGATGTGATTGGATCGACAACAGCTTTAGTTCTATTTTCACCATTTATGTTAATAACATCTATCTTGATTTATTTTGAAGATGGAAAACCTATAATTTTCAAACAAAAACGTGTAGGGAAAAATGAAAATCCATTTATAATGCATAAATTTAGAAGCATGAAAAATAATAATAATTCAAATCCAAAGTTTGCAGACCAAGAAAAAGATAGGATATTAAAAGTAGGGAAATTAATAAGACCAGTTAGAATAGATGAAACATTACAATTTTTAAATATTTTAAAAGGTGAAATGTCCATAGTTGGACCAAGACCAGAACAAATACCGTTCGTAAATGAATTTAATAAACAGATACCTTTCTATTATGCAAGACATAAGGTAAAACCTGGACTAACAGGATGGGCTCAAATAATGTTTAAATATGCATCAAACCAAGAAGATACAAAAATAAAGTTAAGTTATGATCTTTATTATGTAAAAAATAGAACCACACTTTTTGATTTAAGGATAATATTACAAACAATAGAAGCTGTTTTTTGGAAGAGGGGAGCGAAGTGACTAATAATAAAATAAAAATTATAGATGTTGCAGGGACTAGTCAAGGTGCTTATAGGTTATTAAGAAATAGAGTAAAAAAAATAAATGAAGATGGAAGGTTTATAAACTATATCATTACTCCTAAAGGCAATTATAATGAAATAATGAAAAAAGAACAAATTCCTATAATTGAGGTTGATTTTACTAGGAAAATAAATATGCAAATTTTTTCTGAAATAAAAATTTTAAGGAATATAATAAAAGAGATTCAACCAAATATAGTTCATTCTCATAGTTCAAAAGGAGGAGCATTAGCTCGTTTAGCTGTTTCAAGATTAGACAATGAGCTTAGATCTAAGATGAAGGTTATACATCAAGTTCATGGGTATCATTTTACAAAATACAATGGTATTAAAAAGTTTATTTTTGAAAATATTGAAAAATATTTGATGCGCTATACTGATTATTTATTGTTTCAAAATAAATATGAATATGAAATTACCAATTGTTGGAAAAAGGATAAAAAAGTAAAATTAGAATTAATAGGTAACGGTATAGAGATAAATGAGATAAAAAAATTTCGAAAAGATGATGAAAGAAAAGAAACTTTAATAGTTTGTATTGCGAGGCTGGAACCAATCAAGAATCATGGGTATTTGATTGAAGCATTAGGTTATCTTAAAAATAATCTACGCTTTTTTGATTTTAAAGTCTATTTTATAGGTGAGGGTAATTCTAAAAAGTTTGAGACGGTTATAAAAAATAATAAATTAGAAGAAAATATTGTATTTACTGGTGTTTTAAATAAAAAAGAGGTTTATGAAATTTTGAGTAAGTCAAAACTTTCAGTATTAGCGTCATTTAAAGAGGGGAAACCTCGTGCTTTGATGGAATCAAGTGTATTGGGAGTACCTATGGTAGCAACAAATGTAATAGGAACAAATGAAGTTGTGCAGCATGGGAAAACGGGGTATTTGGTGGAATTAGATAATCCCAAAGAATTCGCAAAACGAATGTATGAATTGCTAACAAATGAAAAAAAATGGAAAGAGTTTTCTCAAAATGCAAAAAAATATGCAGAAAAAGAATTTGATGAAGATAAAATTATTGAAAAGTTAAAAAAAATTTATACAGAAGAGTTAAGTAATTATATTACATAAAGTAATTTACAAACATTGAGGTGAACTATGAAAACAATTTTAATAACAGGTGCAGCAGGATTTATTGGATATTTTTTATCTAAAAAACTTTTAGATAAAGGATATAATGTTATAGGTATAGATAATATTAATGACTATTATGATGTAAATTTAAAATATACAAGATTAAAAAATTTACAAAAATATGAAAATTTTGTATTTATTAAAGAAGATATATCAAATAAAGAAAAAATAATTCAAATTTTTGAAAACTATAAACCAGAAATTGTAGTAAATTTAGCAGCTCAAGCTGGAGTAAGATATTCCATAGAAAATCCAGATGCTTATATTATAAGCAATATAATAGGATTCTTTAATATCCTTGAGGCATGTAGATGTTATCCAGTAGAACATTTAATATATGCCTCATCGAGTTCTGTATATGGAGCAAATAAAAAAGTACCTTTTGAAGAAACAGATTTTGTAGATAATCCTGTATCATTATATGCTGCAACAAAAAAATCAAATGAACTCATGGCTTATACATATAGCCACTTATACAAAATACCTACAACTGGATTAAGATTTTTTACAGTATATGGGCCATTTGGGAGGCCGGATATGGCATATTTTAGCTTTACCAATAAGTATTTTAAAGGAGAACCAATAAGAATTTTTAATAATGGTGATTTTAAAAATGATTTATATAGAGATTTTACATATATAGATGATATTGTAGCAGGTATAGAAAAACTTATAGATAAACCATCAGACGAAAAAGTTCCTCATCAAGTTTTTAATATAGGAAATAACAAACCAATAAAATTAATGACATTTATAGAAACTCTTGAAAAGTGTTTAAGCAATTCATTGGGAAAAAAGGTTGAATTCAAAAAAATATTTGAACCGATAAAACCAGGGGATGTTCCGGCAACATATGCATCAACGGAAAAATTAAATAAAATAACAGGATTCAAACCAACAACAACAATAGAAGAAGGGCTACAAAAATTTACAGATTGGTATGTGGAGTACTATAAATTAAAATAACTCGAATGAATAAAATATATAAATAAACAAAATAATAAAAATGTAAACGAAAACAAGTACAAAATCAGGAGGTTCCAAATAAATGAAAATAGCGGTAGCAGGGATGGGATATGTAGGATTATCATTAGCAGTATTATTAGCACAACACAATGAAGTAGTAGCATTAGATATAGTACAAGAAAAAGTTGATATAGTAAATAATAAAATATCCCCAATAGTAGATAAAGAAATTGAAGAATATTTAAAAACAAAAGAATTAAATTTAAAAGCAACAACAAATCCAAATGAAGCATATGAAGAAGCAGAATATATAATAATAGCAACACCAACAGATTATGATCCAGAAACAAATTATTTCAATACAAAATCAATAGAAAGTGTAATAGAAAAAGTATTAGAAATAAATCCAGAAGCAATAATGATAATAAAATCAACAGTACCAGTTGGATATACAAAACATGTAAAAGAAAAATATAATACAAATAATATAATATTTTCACCAGAATTCTTAAGAGAAGGAAAAGCATTATATGATAACTTATATCCATCAAGAATAATAGTAGGGGAAAAATCAAAAAGAGCAGAAAAGTTTGCAGAATTATTATTAGAAGGAGCAATAAAAAAAGATATACCAGTATTATTTACAGATTCAACAGAAGCAGAAGCAATAAAACTATTTGCAAATACATATCTTGCAATGAGAGTAGCATTCTTCAATGAATTAGATACATATGCAGAAATAAGAGGATTAAACACAAAACAAATAATAGAAGGAGTATGTTTAGATCCAAGAATAGGCAATCATTATAATAATCCATCATTTGGATATGGAGGATATTGTTTACCAAAAGATACAAAACAATTATTAGCAAATTATAAAGATGTGCCATCTAACTTAATAGAAGCAATAGTAAAAGCAAACTCAACAAGAAAAGATCACATAGCAGAAATGATAATAAAGAAAAAGCCAAAAATAGTAGGAATATACAGATTAACAATGAAAACAAATTCAGACAATTTCAGGCAATCAGCAATACAAGGAGTAATGAAAAGAATAAAAGCAAAAGGAATAGAAGTAGTAGTATATGAGCCAGCATTAAAAGAAGAAAAATTCTTTAATTCAAGAGTAATAAGAGATATAAACGAATTTAAAAAAATATCAGATATAATAGTAGCAAACAGAATATCAAAAGAATTAGAAGATGTAAAAGAAAAAGTTTATACGAGAGATTTATATGGGAGGGATTGAAGAGAAAAGGTTTTAATTTTTCTAAAAAAGGATGGTTTTATGTGTGGAATAAATGGATTTTTTCAATTTGGAAATAAAGCAAAATTAGAAAAAGAACAAATTAAAAATGTAATTAAAACTATGAACGATAAAATAATTCATAGGGGTCCTGATGAAGAAGGGATTTATGTAAATAATAATATTGGATTAGGAATGAGAAGATTATCGATAATAGATTTAAGTGAAGGAAGTCAACCAATATATAATGAAGATAAAACTCTCGTAATAGTTTTTAATGGCGAAATCTATAATTTTTTAGAACTAAGAGATTTATTAATATCAAAAGGCCATATTTTTAAAACACATTCAGATACAGAGGTTATTATTCATTCTTATGAAGAATTTGGTGTTGATTGTGTAAATTATTTTGATGGTATGTTTTCATTTGCAATATATGATATAAAGAACAAAAAACTTTTTATAGCAAGAGACAGGATAGGAGAAAAACCATTATATTATTTCAAAAATGATGATTTTATAATATTTGGTTCTGAATTAAAAAGTTTAATATCCACAGGATTAATAAAAAAAGAAATAAGTATGTAAGCATTACAACAATATTTAACTTTAACTTATATACCATCACCTTATACAATATTTAAAAATGTATATAAATTAAATCCGGCAACCTATATAACAATTGATTTTGATGGAAATATGGATATGAAACAATATTGGGATATTAAGATTGAAAGAGATAATTTAATTCAAGATTATGAATTAGCGAAAAAAATATTGAGAGAAAAATTATTCGAATCTGTTGAAAAAAGAATGATTAGTGATGTGCCATTGGGAGCTTTTTTAAGTGGAGGAATAGATTCCACAACGATAGTTGGAATAATGTCGAAAATATCAACTAAACCAATTAATACCTTCACGATAGGATTTAAAATTAAAGAATATGATGAAATAGAGCAAAAATAGTTGCAGAGTATTATAAAACAAATCACCATATATATTATTTAGATTATAATGATGCACTAAGTATTATTGATAATATAATTAATGAGTTTGATGAGCCTTTTGCTGATTCTTCAGCTATACCTACATATATGGTTTCAAAATATGCTAGAAAATATGTAAAAGTTGCGTTAACGGGCGATGGTGGAGATGAATTATTTGCAGGATATAGTAAATATCTAATTGGTTATTATAGTAATTTATATAAAAAAATTCCGAAGAGTTTAAGAAAAAGTATTATAGAAAAAATAATTTATAAAATTCCAGATAAAAGTGCCATAACAAGAAAAATTAGAAAAGTTATCGATAATTCCGAGAAAGATATATTTGAAATGAGAAAAGAATTAATGAGCTTAGGTTTTAAAGAATCAGAATTAAAATATTTATTGAAGAATACGGAAGAAAATAATCTAAAATTTATTAAAGATATTTATAATAAATTTAGTAATATAGATGATGAAATATTTCAAACATTGTTCACAGATTTAAAAATAGTATTAGAAGGAGATATGTTAGTAAAAACAGATAGAATGAGCATGCTAACTTCTTTAGAATTAAGACCACCAATTTTAGCAAAAGATATAGTTGAAATAGCTATGAAAATACCAAGCGATTACAAGATAAATAGAAAAAATCAAAAAATAATTTTTAAAGATACGTTTAAAGATATAATACCAGAAAAATTATTAAAATTATCGAAAAAAGGATTTGGGGTACCAATTGATTATTGGTTTAGAGGTCCATTGAATAAAGAATTAAATATTTTATTGGATAAAAAACGGATTATTAATCAAGGAATTTTTAATTATGAATATATAAAAGAAATAATAGATGAACATATGAGTGCAAAAAGAAATAGAAAAAATGAACTATGGGCATTGTATGTTTTTCAGAAGTGGTATGAAAATAGGTTTTAAAGTTGATTTTTAAAGGGGTTATAAATTATAATAATATTTTTGTTTGAATTTTTAGATGGTTTAAAAGGTATCGAAAAATTAATAAAATGTTGATAGATTGAAAAAGGAGAAGATAATATTGAAAGTGCTTCATGTTATTAATAATTTAGGTTCCGGAGGAGCAGAAAATTTAATTTCAGAAATGTTACCTATTATGAATAATATTAAAGGAGTTGAAGTTGATCTTCTTTTATTAACAGATAAAAACAATGTTTTTGATAAAAAATTAAAAGAAAAAGGAATAAAAATAGAAATTGTTCCAAAAAGAAAATTGTATTCACCATATAATATTTTTTATATAAAAGATTTTATTATAAAAAACAAATATGATATTGTTCATGCGCATCTTTTTCCAACAATATATTGGGTATCCTTAGCTTCAAAACTTATTTTTAAAAATAAACCAAAATTTATAATGACAGAACATAGTACTCATAATAAGAGAAGGGAAAAAAAATATTTAAGATTTTTAGAGCGAAAGATTCATTTTAACTATGATAAAATAATATCAATTAGTCAAAAAGCACAAGAAAATCTCATTTTATGGTTAAATCCTAATGAAAAACATTTAAATAAATTTATTATTATTGAAAATGGAATAAATGTAGAAAAATTTATTAAAGCAAAACCATATCTAAAGAGAGAAATAAATAAAAAATTCACAGAAGATATTAAATTAATATGCATGGTAAGTCGTTTTAGTGAGCAAAAGGATCATCCCACGGTGATAAAGTCTTTGAAAGAGCTTCCTGAAAATGTACATTTAATATTGGTTGGTGAAGGTAAATTAAAATCGAAAAACATTAAGCTTGCTAGTGAAATTGGAGTTAATAAAAGAGTACATTTTTTAGGTTTTAGAAATGATATTCCAAGGATACTCAAAACAGTTGACGTTGTTGTTTTGTCTTCGAATTGGGAAGGGTTTGGATTAGCTGCAGTTGAGGGTATGTCAGCAGGATTGCCTGTAATTGCTAGCGATGTACCAGGATTAAATGAAATTGTGAAGAATGCAGGTTTATTATTTTCAAAAGGTAATAGTTCAGAATTAGCTTCTAAAATAAATGAACTAATAATGAATAGAGATAAATATAATGAAATATCAAAAAAGTGTTTATTTAAAGCTTATAAATATGATATTAGAAAAATGACTAAAAATTATATAAATTTATATGAACAATTTTATAAAAGCAGTTTTAAATAATTGATAAAATAGCCTGTATTCTCTAAAAAATCAAGAGATAAAATTTAAAAATTTTAATAAATTATTGGTTTTCTTCCAAAAGCAGTGGGTAAAAAAAGAAAAAATATAATATTATAGGAGTGGAAGAAAAAAAGGAGGAGGACCAAAATGATAAATGAATTACCAAGATTTTTTGAAAAAATACTAAATATAAATGAACCATGCGGCTTGACCCCCGAAAATTAGACAAAAAATAAGAAAAACTCATTTTTTCACAGAAACGAAAAAATCAGAAAAATCATAAGACGAAATAAAATCATTAAAATTATCATTAAAAAGATAAAAAACGAAATCATGAGTAAGGTACTTTAAAGACCTTTTGCAGCTTTTCTTCGAAAAGCGAAAAAATAAAATAGTATAATAAATAGATATTACTTATAAACAAACTATATAGTTATTTTAAAATATGAATAACATTAATATTATAAAAATCAAAATTATTTTTTGCGAAGCAAAAATGATCATAAAAATAAATATAGGAAATATAATAATTATAAACATCATCGATATCGTTAAAAGAAATATATTCGACAAATTCTCATTGGACAGAAGAATGAAATGATTCAATAAAAGCTTTTCTTGATTTTCAATCAAGAAAAGTAAAAAAGAAAAGCAATAATAAATAAAAAATCCTAAAACCTGCGGAGCATGTCAGGATCATCAATCGATAACAAATCAACAAGTAGTTTTTTAATATACTCATCATAAACCTTTTCACCTTTAGTATTCAAAGAATAACCTTTAAAATATTTATTTTTTCTACTATAACGATTAACAGTAAAAAACAATCTTGATTTAAAATAGAAAGTGCTACGTTTAATCTTATAACGATTAAGCATATAATTTAAAGAAACACCAAAGTTAGTATATTTATTAATAAACAGTAAATCTCCAATAAAAGTTACTTTCTTTGTTGTTGTCGTTTTTTTTCAAAAAATTAATTTCATCCTCTTGCATTTTAATAAGAAGTTCTTTTTCAAGAAGAAGACAATCATAACGATTGTTCATAATATTTAAGTTTTTTCTCTAAAGCAACAAAATCATTAGTATTATTTGAATTAGACTTAATAATACCAAAGCATTTTGCTTCGCAAAAATAAGTAGAAAAAATTAATATATATAACATATATAAAAAATTTATAAAATAAAAAATCATTCAGCTTGCGCAGCATGATTTAGAAATATCAGAAATCATAGAACTAGGACGACCTTTTTTTGAATGAAACACATTATCGTCATAATTAGAATCTTTATATTTTTTAACCCATCTTTTATCGAAGATAAAAAAGATTTTATATAATTAGAATTTTTACCTATTTATATTTTGCGAAGCAAAATATATTAGAGTTAATGAATCATCAGAAAGATATTCTTTAACTGCTTACAGCAGTTAATAGGATTAAGTGATTTTATAATAAAAAAACATAAATCTTTTCAGCTTTGCTGAAAAAGCCAAACTTAAATTCAGGTTCATAATTAGTTCGTTTTCTCATTAAAAAAAACCCCTTTCTTTTTTTCAATTTTATGATATCACTTTCTTATTTTTTGTCCAAATCTTGTAAGGGGTGAATACAATTAGAAACACCATGGAAACATGGATCAAAAGGAATAAAAAAATCAAGTATAATAGATGAATACATACCAACAATAAAAAACCTAATACAAAAAGGCTATAATCAAATGCAAATATATAGCGAATTAAAAAAAGAAGGATACAAAGGTAGTTATGGACTGGTAAGCATTCATACAAGAAAAATACGACCAGAACAAAAAAATAATTACATAGAAAGAGAAAACATACAAACAATAAAACGAAAAACAATAATTCAACATCTATATAAACCAATAAACAAAATAAAAGAATTAACAGAAGAAATAATAGACAAAATAACTGACAAATATGAATATCTAAAAGAAATATATGAAGCAGTAAAAGAATTCAAAAAAGTGCTATTTTCCAAAAACACAGAAAAATTACATAACTGGATAAAAAAATATGAAAATAGTGCTATTCAAGGGATACAGAGTTTCATACATGGAATAAAACGAGACATAGTAGCAGTAGAAAACGCAATAAAATGAATATAGTAATGGCTTAGCAGAGGGAAAAATAAACAAAATAAAATTAATAAAAAGAATGATGTATGGAAGATGTAAATTTGAAACATTAAAAAATAAAATTCTGTTGATTGAACAGAACTAAACTAATTTAAGCATAGTCACAGTTAATTCAAGTATCTTTGGAAAGAGCCATTTTTCAATTGTAATCACGTCCACCGTTCACTTGACAAATACATATTATTTTCAAAAAAATAAGAAAAACGAGTATCAGGGGGTTAATTGAGAACATTCTTATGAAGAGGTGGGATAAAGTGTCGGTTAATATTTTTAGTATAGTATTAACATTAATAATATTTATAATTTTTTTTAGATCTCAAAATATTTTAGATGATTTAATTATATTAACAATAACAGCTTCACTTTTTATAGAAATGGGTTATTTCATTCGTATTTTTGGATTTGAAATAATGTATTATGATTTCCTTATGGCATTAACTGTAATTGTATCATTTTTAACTAATAAAATAATGATAAACAAAAAACAAATTTTAATGTGTATAGCACTTCTAACTTTAACGTTTGGGGTATTTATATATTTTGTTATGAAAAAAAATCCACCTTTAATATATTCACCAGAAATAGGGATTGATACAGCCTTTTTTTTAGGTTATAAAGCTTTAAAACCATGGGCTATTGAAGTTTCACATCTAAAAAGCATAATAAAGTTAGTGTTTTTTTTATTATTTTTAATTATATTTTATGATAGGTATTTTAATTTAAGTTTTATGAAACGGATGAATACTATTCTTTTGAAATCAGCATTCTTTTTTCATGTTATAATTGCTGTAGTAGATCTTATCACAAAATATATTTTCAAAAAGCCTATTTTTGTACAAATTCTTTTTTGGATTTTTGGATTAAGATCAACTTCTCAAGCTACTAACTACCTAGGAAGATTTGGGTTATTAGGAATTCAAGGGGTATATGCAGAACCAAGTCATTATGCTTTTTATGCATTTTTAGTGGCGACATATATATTTTTTAGTACAAAAGAAAGTTATATTAAAAAAATATTATTAATAAATTACTCTGTTTTAACATTTTTTTCTACAAGTACAACTGGTTTTATTGTATCTGTAATTGTTTTTTTGTATTTTCTCGTATCTTATTTGAATAATTTAAAATCAAAATATGGATTTATTTTTATAATATGGATAATAATTTTATTCGTTTTATTTTTTATGACATTATATACTTATAACTTTTTTAACTCGAATTATATTAAAAGTAATATAAACAAAATTATAGGTTTTTTAAAAGGAAGATCCACGGTAAGTTTTTCAGAGTTAGCTAGAAGAAATTCAATTATAGAAAATTTGAGAATCTTTTCTTCGTATCCGATGTTCGGTATAGGCTTTGGTTCAACAACATCCACAAGTTTTTTAGCTACTCTTTTATCTAACTTTGGAATTATAGGAGTAATTTTATATATTGGTATATTTTTTCCAAATGGAATTAAAATAGATAAAAAACGTTTGGTTTTAGCTTTCTTTTTGTTAATAATGTTGTGGGGAGGAGGAAATCTAAGTACTATTGTATCTCCTTCATTGGTAATTATTATAGCTATATATGGAAAAAAAACAAGATTGAGTCAGATTGCCCCCGAAAATTAGACAAAAAATAAGGAAATCTCATTTTTTCACAGAAACGAAAAAATCAGAAAAATCATAAGACGAAATAAAATCATTAAAATTATCATTAAAAAGATAAAAAACGAAATCAGGAGTAAGATACTTTAAAGACCTTTTGCAGTTTTTCTTCGAGAAACGAAAAAAAATAGGATAATAAAAAGATATTATTTATAAACAAATTATATTGCTAATTTAAAGTATGAATAAAAATAAGAATTGTTATAAAAATCAAAATATATATTTTGTGAGACAAAAATGATTATAAAAATAAATATAGGATATGTAATAATTATAAACATCATAGATATCGTTAAAAGAAATGTATTCAACAAACTCTCTTTAGATAGATGGATGAAATGATTCAATAAAAGCTTTTCTTGATTTTTAATCAAGAAAAAAGTATTAAGAATTAAAATAAAAAATCCTAAAACCTGCGGAGCATATTAGGATCGTTAATTGATAACAAATCAACAAGTGTTTTTTTAATATGGTCATCATAAAACTTTTCACCTTTAACATTTAAAGAATAACCTCTAAAAAATTTATTTTTTCTGCTATAACGATTAACAACAAAAAACAATCTTGATTTAAAATAAAAAGAGATACGTTTAATCTTATAACGATTAAGCAAATAAGATAAAGAAACACCATAAGTTCTATACTTAATAACAATCAAAAAATTACCAATAAAAGTAGAATTTAATCTGACTCATATTTTTTTCCAATCCTTGCTGGAGGTCTTTACGTTGTTATGGTTATAATGGTTAATAAAAATTACAAATTATGAATAAAAAAATGGTAATATCAAATACGTTAGTAATTTTAAGAAATATTAATAAAAACGTACTTAATTGGTAAAATATTGGAAGATGGGGGGCACAGTGATTGGAGGTTATAAATATGGAAAAAAATGTTTTAGTAAGTATAATTACTGTATCTTATAATAGTGAAAAGACAATTTCAAAAACGATTGAATCTGTTTTAAATCAAACTTATAAGAAGATAGAATATATAATAATTGATGGGAGTTCTACGGATTCGACTGTTGATATTATAAGGTCATATGAAAACAAATTTGGAGAAAAAAAAATAAAATATAAATGGATTAGTGAGAAGGACAAAGGAATTTATGATGCTATGAATAAAGGAATTAAATTAGCCAAAGGACTTATAATTGGCATTATAAATAGTGATGATTACTACTTTCCAAATACAATTGAAAGAGTCGTTGAAGCATTTGAAAATACTAAAGCGGATATTGTTCATGGAGATGTTCAAGTTATATATGATAGTGTAGAAGAAATATTTATAAGAAAATCTTCCGAAAAGTTTCTTTATAGAAAAATGTCAATTAATCATCCTGCAACTTTTGTGAAAAAAGAAGTTTACGAAAGATATGGTTTTTTTGATGAACATTTTGAAATTGCTGGCGATTATGAATTAATATTAAGATTTAAGGTTAATAATTTAAAGTTTTTTTATTTAAATGAGACTTTAACTGTTTTTAAGGCTGGTGGAGCTTCTTATAGAAATTTAAATAAAAATATGAAGGAAGTTTATCTAATACAAAAAAAATATTTTAATACAATTTCTGCTACAAAAAATTTAGTTATAAAAAAACTAGACTATTCTATAAAAAATGTATTTAAAAAGTTATTTGGGGAAAAATTTTATTATAAGATGAAGAGGTTACTAAAATAAATATTTTCATAATATGTAAAGAATATTGGTAGTTTATATTTAAATAAATAAAGACAAAAGTAATTTCTTACATGTATATAATTTTGATTAAGTTTTAAATTTAATTAAAAGAAAGGAATGAATAGTTGAATGAAAACCGCAATAATAACCGGAATAACAGGACAAGACGGTAGTTATTTAGCAGAATATTTATTAGAAAAAGGATATATAGTCCACGGATTTATAAGAAGAGCAAGTAGTTTCAACACAAAAAGAATAGACCATTTATATAAAGATCCACATGAAAAAGATGTGAAATTATTTCTCCATTATAATGATTTAACAGACTCAACAAATATAATAAGACTAATACAAAAAATACAACCAGATGAAATATATAATTTAGCAGCACAAAGTCATGTAAAGGTAAGCTTTGAATTACCAGAATACACAGCAAATTCAGATGCACTTGGAACGTTAAGAATATTAGAAGCAATACATTTACTTGGATTAGAAAAAAAGATAAAATTCTATCAAGCATCAACAAGTGAGTTATTTGGAAAAGTACAAGAAATACCACAAAATGAAAAAACTCCTTTTTATCCAAGAAGTCCATATGCAGCAGCAAAATTATATGCATATTGGATAACAGTAAATTACAGAGAAGCATATAACATGTTTGCATGTAATGGTATATTATTCAACCACGAATCGGAAAGAAGAGGAGAAACATTCGTAACAAGAAAAATAACAAGAGCAGCAACAAGAATATTTGTTGGAAATCAAAAAAAATTACATCTTGGAAATCTAAGTGCAAAAAGAGATTGGGGATATGCAAAAGATTATATAAAAGGAATGTGGATGATACTACAACAAGAAAAACCAGATGACTATGTATTAGCAACAGGTGAAACACATGAAGTAAGGGAATTCTGCGAAAAAACATTTAAAAACCTTGGAATAGAAATAGAATGGAAAGGAAAAGGAATAGAAGAAAAAGGAATAATAACAAAAATAGATAAAAATAAAACAAAAGAAATAATAGAAAAAATAAAATCAAAACATCCAGACTTAAAGGATTTTGAAATAAATACAGATCATCTAAAAGAAGGGCAGACACTAATAGCAGTAGATCCAAAATATTTCAGGCCAACAGAAGTAGAAGTATTACTTGGTGACCCATCAAAAGCAAAAGAAAAACTTGGGTGGAAACCAGAAGCAACATTTGAAGAATTAATACAAAAAATGACAGAATATGACCTAGGATTAGCAATAAAAGAAAAACATAGAAATGAATGGATAAAAGAGTAAAAAAAGGGGATGGCTAAATTGGAAAAAACAGCAAAAATATATGTAGCAGGTCATAGAGGATTAGTAGGATCTGCAATAGTTAGGAAACTAAAAGAATTAGGATACACAAATATAATAACAAGAACACACAAAGAACTAGACCTAACAGATCAAAAAGCAACAAGAGAATTCTTTGAAAAAGAAAAGCCAGAATACGTATTCTTAGCAGCAGCAAAAGTAGGAGGAATACTTGCAAACGATACATACAAAGCAGATTTTATATACCAAAATATAATGATAGCAGCAAACGTAATAGAAGCATCGTATAGATATGGAGTAAAAAAATTACTGAATCTTGGATCATCATGTATATATCCAAAATACGCAAAACAACCAATGAAAGAAGAATACTTACTAACAGGAGAATTAGAACCAACAAACGAACCATATGCAATAGCAAAAATATCAGCAATAAAAATGGTGAGATACTTCAATGAACAATATGGAACAAATTTCATAAGCGTAATGCCAACAAACCTATATGGACCAAATGACAACTTCAACTTAGAAACAGCACATGTATTACCAGCATTAATAAGGAAATTTTACCTTGGAAAATTATTAGAAGAAGAAAATTATGAAAAAATAAAAGAAAACATAAAAAAATATCCATTAGGATTTGGACTAGATAAAAAGATAAAATTAAACGATAAAAAATCGATAAAAGAAATATTAAAAGACTTAGGAATAACAAACGAAAGCATAACATTATGGGGAAGTGGAAACGTATATAGAGAGTTTCTATATGTAGAAGACATGGCAGATGCATGTGTATATTTAATGAAAAACATAGAAGCAGAAGAAATGAAAAAAATATCTTCAGATTATTTTGTAAACATAGGAACAGGAAAAGATATAACAATAAAAGAATTAGCAAAGTTAATAAAAGAAATAATAGTATACACAGGAAAAATAATACATGATACAACAAAACCAGATGGAACACCAAGAAAATTACTTGATGTTTCAAAATTACATGAATTAGGTTGGAAACATAAGGTTGAATTAAATGAGGGAATATGCAATACATATAAATATTTAAGTCACCGGTATTAAGTCAAGCGGCTTGATCCTATGGTTTATAAATATTTTAAGGAATAAGAATTTTCAAAAAAATTTTTATATTGTGAGTAAAAATATGTTATTAGTTTACGGTAATAAGTCAAGAGGAGTGTATATAAAGTGGGAAATATTAAGTATTCTATAGGATTACCTGTATATAATAGGATTGATACGATACAAAATTGTGTGGAAAGTGTTTTATCCCAGACATATAAGAATTTTGAGTTGATAATTGTAGACAATAATAGTTTTGACGGAACATGGGAATATTTAAAAACAATAAAAGATCCGAGGATAAAATTATATAGAAATACTAAAAATATAGGTATGATACCAAATTGGAAAAAATGTGTAGAATATGCAGAAGGAGAATACTTTCGGATTATGATGTCAGATGATATCTTAGCTGATAAATCGTTAGAAATATTAAATAAAATTATTTACATAAATAATTCAAAAAAATTACCTATTGTTAATGGAATTACTAAAATTGGCGAAGGAATTGAAAAGATTGTCATAAATTCAAATTATAAAATTCAGATAAAAAATGTAAATACAAGAAAAAATAATAATATGAATCTAAATCTTATAGATTTTTTAAATCCAGGTAGAATTACTGCTCCGTTATATGATTGGAAAGAAGTTTTTAATTCTAAGACCTACTT
This sequence comes from Marinitoga sp. 1154, assembly GCF_013363285.1. Lineage (NCBI taxonomy): Bacteria > Thermotogati > Thermotogota > Thermotogae > Petrotogales > Petrotogaceae > Marinitoga > Marinitoga sp. 1154. The sequence continues at coordinate 90,173 of NZ_LBFB01000009.1, forward strand.
TGAAATAGAAAAAAATTTAGGAAAAACAGGGCATTTTGTAGATTATTTTATAGGGGAAAGTATACTCAATAAATATAATGAATATATAGAAATTACAGAACCTAAATTTTATGGTTATAGAAAACATGCTAATAATGCTAGTAAAGATTATACAAAAAATATTCTTTGGTTGTTTGGTGGAATGAAATATGTAACTCTTAAAATTTATAATTTTTCATATTTTGAAAGAATTAAATTATATAAAATTTTTTTAAAGGGTTCTTTATATAGAATATTATTAAAGAATTTTTCATTAAAAAATATTTATGATTTCTTAAAACTTTTTATTCTAATTACATATGAGAATATTTTTAATAAAAATAATTTATTTATTGATGAAGAAACTTTTTTAAAACTACAACAAAAGTAATTTAATGGAGGGATTTTCATGAAAATTGTTTTATTAGCAGGAGGATTTGGAACAAGATTAAGTGAGGAAACAACAAAAATACCAAAACCGATGGTAGAAATAGGGGGGAAACCAATATTATGGCATATAATGAAATTATACTCATATTATGGATTCAATGATTTTATAATATGTTTAGGATATAAAGGATACATAATAAAAGAATATTTTTTAAATTATTTTTATCATATGAGTGATATAACTATTGATTTATCTGATGGAGGAGTAAAAATACATAATACTTATGCGGAAAATTGGAAAATTACTTTAGTTGATACTGGTTTAAACACTATGACTGGAGGAAGAATAAAAAAAATAAAAAAGTATATAGGAAATGAGACATTTATGCTTACATATGGTGACGGTGTAGGAAATATAAATATAAAAGAATTGGTGGATTTTCACAAGAAACATGGAAAATTATCCACATTAACAGCTGTACAACCATCAGGAAGATTTGGAGCTCTAACATTAAATGAAAAAAATGAAATTAAACAGTTTATAGAAAAGCCAGCTGGTGATGGAGCATGGATCAATGGAGGTTTTTTTGTATTAGAACCGGAAATATTTGACTATATAAAAGATGACACAACAATATGGGAAAGAGAACCACTTGAAAAACTTGCTGAAGAGAGAGAACTATATGCGTATAAACATTATGGTTTCTGGAAACCAATGGATACATTAAGAGATAAAAATGAATTAGAAAAATTATGGCAGGAAGGTAATGCACCATGGAAAATATGGGAATAAAAAAGACTATACTTATAACAGGTGGAACGGGTTTTATAGGTAAAAACATAACTGAAAAAATAAGAAATGACTATAATTTAATAATAATTTCCAGAAAAAAAAATGAAAATAAAAAGGGGATTCTTCATTATCAAGGAGATATTAGAAATATAGAAATATTTGAAAAAATAGTTTCTGAAAACAAAATTGATACTATTATACATCTAGCTACTTATTATAAACCCAAACATAATATCTCTGAAGTTTCTGATATGATCGATACAAATGTAAAATCTGTGAACAATATACTTGAAATAATGAAAAAATACAAAATAAAAAAGCTAATTAATACAGGAACATGTTTTGAATATGGAATTAAAAAAGAAAAAATTACTGAAAGTACACCACTAAACCCTTGGAATTTATATGCTGAAACAAAAGTATTAGCTGAACATTTGATAAATTATTATGTAAAAAATTCTGAAATAAAAGCTATAACTTTAAGGCTTTTTCCACCTTTTGGTATATACGATAATCCTAATAAATTTATTCCATACATAATATCAAAAGCCTTAAAAAATGAAGAAATAGAGCTTACACCATGTGAGCAAAAATGGGATTTTATCTTTTCAGAAGATATAGCATATGCATATAGGAGAGCACTAGAATATGAAAATTTTGAAGGGCATGAAATATTTAATATAGCTTCAGGAAATGTGATGGAATTTAAAAAGATAGTAGAGCACATAATAAAACAAACAAGATCTAATTCAATAGTAAAATTTGAAAAGCTATATAGAGAAAACGAAATCATGTATCTTGAAGCAGATATTAGTAAGGCTAAAAATATTTTAAATTGGACTCCAAGATATACTATATTTGAAGGAATAAATAAAACAATCAACTATCTGAAAGGCAGAGATCGTTATGGAAATAATTAAAACTAAATTCGAAGGAATATATTTAATAAAAACAAATTTTTTTAAAGATTTTCGAGGGGTATTTAACAAAGTATTTAACTATAATATATTTAAAAAATCTGGTTTAAATTCTGAATTTAAAGAATTTTTTTATTCCATTTCACAAAAAAATGTAATTAGAGGGATGCATTTCCAAATTCCACCATATGAACATGAAAAACTTGTATTTGTATCTAATGGTAGTATTATAGATGTTGTTGTTGATATAAGAAAAAATAGTAATAATTTTGGAAAATTTTTTGAAATTAAATTATATTCAGAAAAAAATATAGCGATATATATATCAAAAGGATTTGCTCATGGTTTTTTATCTCTAGAAGATAATACAATAGTAAATTATTTAACAACTTCAATATACTCAAAAGAGCATGATTTTGGAATAAAATGGAATAGTTTTGGATATAACTGGAATGTAGAACATCCCATAGTATCTGAGAGGGATGATCAGTTTCCTGAATTAATAGAATTTAATAGTCCATTTTAGGAGGTAAATATGTTTAAAATAAATCAATTCTATAAAAACAAAAAAATATTAATAACAGGACACACGGGATTTAAAGGCTCATGGCTTTCATTGTGGTTATTAAAAATGGGAGCAAAAGTAATAGGATATGCATTAGATCCTTATACTCAAAGAGATAACTTTGTGTTATCAAATATTTCAGAAAAAATAATAGATATACGTGGGGATATAAGAGATTATAATAAATTGAAACAAGTTTTTGAAGAATATAAGCCAGAAATTATTTTTCATTTGGCAGCGCAACCATTGGTTAGATTATCATATGAAAC